>CADFRV010000110.1 GCA_902836725.1 Muribaculaceae bacterium | reverse complement strand
GTGGCAGTTTGATCGGAAAAGCCTGACAGCTGCGGTCAGCCTGTTATTTGTATCTGGCCCATTTTATGAGGTCGCGCACGGTTGGTTTCTTGCCATACATGAATATGCCCACGCGGTAGATCTTGGCGGCTATCCAGGCCATTATGACAAACGATATGTAAAGCACCACCACAGACACCCATATCTCCCAATGGGGGATGCCGAACGGTATGCGCGCGAGCATCACCATCGGGGAGGTGAAGGGGATCATGGAGAACCAGAATGCCGCCGAGGTATTGGGATCGGTGGCCACACTCATGGAGAACACGAGCGCCACGATGATGGGGATGATGGCGAACGACTGTAGCTGCGAGGCGTCCTGTATGTTGTCTACAGCGGAGCCTATGGCCGCGAAAATCGAGGCATAGAACAGGAAGCCCCCAACGAGGAACAGAAGGATGTACCCGAACAGTGTGGCCAGATACCCCACGGAGGTGAACATCCCCACGGCACGCAGCATGTCGGGATCCACTCCGGAAGCCATGTCGAGCGTGCCCGCGTTCATCATCTCAACCTGTGATGTGATGCTCTCAGGCATCAGCAGTGGCACCACGAAGGCCGACATGAGGCAGATGAGCACGCCCCATATGAATACCTGCAATACAGCCACAAGCCCTACACCGAGTATCTTGCCGAGCATCAGCTGTATGGGTTTCACGGATGAGACCACAAGCTCGAGCACGCGGTTGTTTTTCTCCTCTATTATCGAGGTCATTACCATCTGGCCGTACATGAGCAGGAACATATAGAGGATGAACGTCATGGCCATGCCTATGAGCATGGAGATGGTTGACGAGGTGCTCTCCTCCTCGCCGTCGTCATCGATCCTTATTGTGGACACATGCACGTCGGCTTCCACCTCGGCCATTATCTGCGCGAGGTTCTCGATGTTGTATGCCCGCAGGCGTGTGTCTTCGATTTTCTGTTTCAGTATGCTGTTGATGGTGTTCTCCACCTCTATGCCCCCTGCGTCGTGCAGGTAGAGGAAAGCGTTGCGCGGGTTCTCAACCACATCGGCTCCGATGAACAGCACTCCGTCGTAGCCGCGGTCGGCTATTACGGAATCGAGCGGGGCTTTCACTTGGTTCACGGTGAGGTATTCGATATCTTTGGTTCCCTCCTCGATGGGGGAGAACATCACCCCGCTTTCGTCGATTACGGCAAGATGCTTGTCGGAGGGGGAGGAGAAGGCCATTATAAGTGCAGGGGCGGCCATCATCAGGAGCATCAGCACCGGCATGAGCAGTGTGGTGATTATGAAACTTTTTTTGGCCACACGCTCGGCGAATTCACGGTGTATGATTATGCCTATGTTGTTACGCATGTCGTTGGTGTATTTTTTTTGTTGTGAGTCTTGCGGATATTTTGCCGTCAGTTGGCGCGCAGTGCTTTCGCCACGTCGGCTGCGGCGTTTGACTGCTCCACGGTCTTGATGAAGATTTCGTTCATGGAGGGGAGGGCGCGGTCGAAAGTCACTATGTCCACGGCCTCGTTGGCCAGACTTATGAATTCGCGCATCGGTGTGCCGGGCTGCAGTTTCAGCTCCGCGCTGTATGTGAGGCCCTGTGGCGTTTCGGCGGGGGCGCCGATCTTGTGGCGCAGTACTCTGTCGCCGAGCGATGTGAAAAGTGCCTCGGGTGAGCCTTGGAATGTGAGTTTGTAATTGTCGGCACCCATGCGGCTGCGTATCTCCGCCACATTGCCCGACAATATGTTGTGCGACCTGTTTATCAGCGAGAAGTTCTCGCACAGCGCTTCCACACTCTCCATGTTGTGTGTGGAGAAGATCACTGTGGCGCCTTCGTCGCGGAGTTTCAGTATCTCCCGTTTCAGCAGGTCGGCGTTGATGGGGTCGAAGCCCGAGAAAGGCTCGTCGAAAATAAGGAGCTTGGGGCGGTGGAGCACTGTGACGATGAACTGCACTTTCTGTGCCATACCTTTTGACAGTTCCTCCACTTTCTTTCCCCACCAGTCCATGATGCCGAAACGCTCGAACCACTGTTTGAGCTGTGTCTCGGCCTCTTTCGATCCCAACCCTTTGAGCTTGGCGAAGAACATGGCCTGGTCGCCCACTTTCATTTTCTTGTACAGGCCGCGTTCCTCGGGGAGGTAGCCGATGTGCACCACATCGTCGGCGCACAGCCGGTGGCCGTCGAAGATCACTTCGCCGCTGTCGGGCGCGGTGATATGGTTGATTATACGTATCAGAGTGGTCTTGCCGGCGCCGTTGGGGCCGAGCAGGCCGTAGATTGTTCCTTTCGGGATACTGACGCTCACATCGTCAAGAGCCATATGGCCGGTGTATTTTTTAGTGATGTTGCGTGCTTCGATAATGTTCATTGTATGTGATATGATTGTTTATGCCATTGTTTTCGGACTTGTCCTTTTGATATTTTGACGCGAATTTATACAAATAATTACATGCGGTTGATGGAAAATTGGATAAATCGGGCGATATTTGGGAATAATGTAGAAAAAATTGGTTAAAAAGTAACTCCGGCACCGCTTTTAACATCGGGGGAGATGAACCTCACTGCGGAAATTACTATTTTTGCATTGGCGTGGCTATCGCGTGTCTGTCATGGATAAAAAGATTGTAACGAAATATCTTCTCATATGGCTTTTGCCTTTTGTGGTGCTCCTGCTTCAGGGGTGTCACAGTTCCCGTCATACGGTAAAGAAGGAGGTCACCGCCGAGATACCTGTCTGGAAACCACAGAAGGGTGACGACACACCTGAGGCCATGGGGCGCGAGCTTGTGGATGCCGCTCTTAAGTGGATCGGCACACGGTACCGTTATGGTGGAGACAGCCGCAACGGCACCGATTGCAGCGGGCTTGTCATGAGGCTTTACAGCGATGTGTGCGCTGTGAAGATACCACGCACCACATCGGCGCAGCATGATTTCTGTACGCGCCTCAAGCGCAAGGATGCCCGCCCGGGCGATCTGGTATTTTTCGGATCATCGAAAAGCGGCTCCTCGGTGTCGCATGTGGGGCTGTACATAGGCAAAGGGGAGATGATCCATGCCTCTTCGAGCCAGGGAGTCGTTGTGAGCGACATTGAGAAGGGCTATTGGGCCGACCGCTTCAAAGGGGCGGGGCGTGTGGATGGCGCGCACAGAAGCTGGGCCATGGCACGCGGGGGGAAAGGCAAAGGATCTGAAAATCGTGTGCCTGCGTCAATGCCCCTGCCCGAGGAGACTACGGTGCAGAATACCGAGGTGTCGGTGGATCTGCTTGATGTGATCATCAACGCCAAAGTGGATTCAATATTTTCGGAACAGTTCATGGACTGACCCCCGCCGCGGTCACTGTGGCGCGCGGTATTTGTCGGGATCGGCATCAGCGAGGATGCTGAGATAGGAGCTGTACCGCGACATGGCTATGCGGTTCTCGGCCAGAGCCTCGCGCACGGCGCACGCCGGCTCATGGGTATGGGTGCAGTTGCCGTAGCGGCAGCCGGCCGAGAGCCGGAAGATCTCAGGAAAGAAATGCGACACCTCGTATTGGTCGAATTCTATAGTGCCGAAACCGCGCACTCCTGGAGTGTCGATTATCCATCCGCCACCCTCTCCCGGCAGGGGAAACATCTCGGAAAATGTGGTGGTATGCATGCCGGTGTCGTGCACGTCGGATATCTCGCCGGTTTTCAGGTCGAGGCCCGGTATTAGGCGGTTGATGAGTGTGGATTTGCCCACACCGGAGTTGCCCGACATGAGTGTTCTTTTTCCTGCGAGCGCGTCGCGCAGCGTTTCCATCCCTTCACCCGTGCGCGCCGATACGTGGATCACCCTGTATCCTATCGAGCTGTAAAGATAAGTTACAGCCTCCAGCAGTTCGGCGCCACCGTTCTCTTCGTCCCCCTCCTCTTTGTTTTCGAGCAGATCCACTTTGTTGATGACAAGTATGGCAGGTACCCGGTATGCCTCGCTCGTGGCCAGGAAGCGGTCGATGAAGGTGGTGGATGTCGTAGGATGTGCCAGTGTGGCCACCAGACATGCCTGGTCTATGTTGGCCGCGAGTATGCTTGCCTCTTTTGACAGATTGCTCGCGCGGCGTATTATATAGTTTGCTCTCGGGCTTATTTCTGTGATATATGCGGTGCCGTCGGGATTTTCCATGATCACCACATGGTCACCCACGGCCACCGGATTGGTGGTGCGGATCCCTTTCAGACGGAAATTCCCTTTTATGCGGCAGTCGACGGTGCGGCTGTCATCGTCGGTGAGCACCACATAGCTGCTCCCCGTGTTGCGTATGACCGTGCCCTCTCTTCTGACCGCGCTGCCCGATATTGCGGGGGCGGCTCCCGCATTGTTGTTTTTCTTTGATTTCTTTGCCATTATGTAGGTAAAACAAGAATGGAGGGTGTAAAGATACAAAAAAATATGTAATTTTTGGAATTCTGCAATCAGTTGAACATAAGCCGTTTGTCGGTTGTTTAAGAATAAACGTGAATAAAAATTGACATGAATCTGCCTGAAGTATCTGAATTTTAGCTATTTTTGCAGCGTTAAACACATTCAGTCAATTCAGTTTATTCAAATAATTCGAAGTGTCGCGCATGCGCGGCACGGCAACTAAAATCTTTCAAAAATGAATACAGAAGCAATTGGAGCATGGGCAGGTCTTGTATGGAATGCCCTGAATGAAGCAGACGTATTAGGTCTCAAGCAGCTTAAGAAAATCAGCAAACTCAAAGACAAGGAAGTGTTTGCCGCTATCGGATGGCTCGCACGCGAAGGCAAGGTCGAGATCCAGGTGAATCCCGATGACGAGAAAGATCTTCTCTTCTCTCTCGTAGGCGACAAATAAGCCTGTTGTACCCCATATACAAGTCACCCGTCGGATGTTCTCCGTGTTACCGGAGTTCCCGACGGGTGACTTGTATATGGATGCCAGGTACGTATCGGCCTCGGATGCCGCCGTTGAACGCCCTGTTATTGTCCGGTATATTTCGCAGGCAGCAGCGGCATGGCGCCCTGCTGGGTGCACACATATGCCGATACCTCCACGGCGCGGCGGTGCGCTTCCTCTACGGGCATTCCCTTCAGTACGCTTGCTATGAAGGTGGCTGTAAAGGAGTCGCCGGCGCCCACGGTATCGGCGACCTCTACCTTCGGTGTGGGCTGGAACGATACGTTGCCGGGGGTGAACACATAGCTGCCGTTGATGCCGCAGGTGAGTATGAGCATCTTAAGGTTGTATTTGCCAAGCAGGATCCAGCATTTGTCCTGGAGATCGATGCCGGGGTAGCCGAACATGCGGCTTACCGTGACAAGTTCCTCATCGTTTATTTTCAGTATGTTGCACCGCTTCATGGAGTTGCACAGTATCTCCTTGTTGTAGAATCCCTGGCGCAGGTTCACATCGAACACCACAAGCGTGTCGTCGTTCTGCGGCATGGCGTCAAGGAAGCGGTTTATGGTCTGGCGCGACACCACATTGCGTTGTGCCAGCGAGCCGAAGCATACGGCTTTTGTCTTTTCCGCAAGGCTTTCGAGGCGCGCGGTGTAAGGGATGTTGTCCCACGCCACATTTTCCTTTATGTCATATTGCGGGATGCCGGCCTGGTCTATCTCCACCTGTACTGTTCCCGTAGGATATGGCACGGTCTCAATGAGTGTGTCAAGCCTTTTGGCGTTGAAGTTCTCCAATATCTCGTCGCCTAACGGGTCGGCTCCTACGGCGCTCACCACACAGCTCGGCAGCCCGAACTGCTTTACATGGTAAGCGAAGTTGGCGGGAGCGCCGCCGATCTTTTTACCTTCGGGAAGCACGTCCCACAGTGCCTCACCCATTCCTACGACTACGCCGTCTGACATTTTCATGGTCATGATTATTTTATGGTTTTTATTTTCAGTGTGTAATAGAGCAGATAGGCTACACCGGCCGCCATCACGGCAACCGCGCCTGCCTGGCTTGCCGCGTCAGAGGCATATCCCATCGCAAGGGGGAAGACAGTGCCGCCGAACAGGCCCATGATCATAAGTCCGGAGACTTCGTTTTTCTCGTTAGGCATCGCTGTGATGGCCTGTGAGAATATTATGGGGAACACATTGGAGTTGCCGAAACCTACGAGCGCTATACCCACATATATTGTAGTGAGTGTGTTTGCGGAGAAAAGTATCGCCATGGAGGCCACCATCATCAGGATGCTTACGGCAAAGAATGCTTTCGGTTTTACATAGCGGAGGATCAGCGATCCCGAGAGGCATCCGGCAGTACGGAATATGAAATATAGGCCTGTGGCGAAGCCTGCTTCCTCAAGCGGGAGGCTCAGACGCTCCATTATGATCTTGGGCGCGATGAGGTTGGTGCCCACGTCGATCCCCACATGGCACATGATGCCGATGAAGCAGAGAAGCACAAACGGGTTGGCAAGGAGCTTGAGGCACTCCTTTACTCCCGACGCCTTGTCAGGACGTTCCTCCTCGATGGGGGTGGCGCCGAGGATCACGATGCTCAGCAGGCTGACTGCGGCATATATCAGGAAAAGTATGCGCCAGTTCATGCCGAATGTGGGCATGAGAGTGGTGGCTCCCCACGCGCAGATGATAGGGGCGAGGAACGAGGCGATAGCTTTGACGAACTGCCCGAAGGTGAGTGTCGATGCCAGTCGGTCGCTGCTGATAAGGTTGCTCACGAGTGGATTCAGCGATGTCTGCATGAGGGCGTTGCCGATGCCGAGAAGTGAGAAGGATGCGAGCATCAGCCAGTAATTCTCGCCGAAGAGCGGGAGCATGAGGCTGAGGGCTGTTATGACCAGTGAGACGAGCACTGTCTTTTTACGGCCTATGCGATTCATGAGCATGCCGGTTGGCACCGCGAAGATCAGGAACCAGAAGAAGACGAGCGACGGGAAAAGACCTGCCTGTGAATCTGTGAGGCCGAGATCTTTCTGTACGAAGTTGGACGCCGTGCCCACAAGGTCTACGAATCCCATGGCGAAGAAGCAGAGCATCACCGGGACCAGTTTGAGCATGGATGTTTTTTGGGTAATCGTGACTGATGTATTCATGGTTTTGTTTGATTGTTCTGAAAACAGTGCAAAGCTACGAATTTTCCATATATACGTTTATAAATAATGAAGCATGGAGTTACAATTTGGTTGCATCGCACGTTTTTTATAACTAAATACTACCGGATTACTCCCTTTTATGCTAACTTTGAGGTCAATAATCAGGAGCGTTTGTTTGAACTGATGCTTTGTTGCTCCGGTATACCTGTCATTATCATGAAAGTTTTAAAAGTCTTTTCGGTAGTCTTATATATATTTGTAGCATGCATGCTTGCCGGATGTTCAGGCAAGCCGTCGGCGCGTCTGCGCATAGGTGTGTCGCAGTGCAGCAGCGATGACTGGCGCAACAAGATGAACAGTGAGATCGAGAGGGAAATAATGTTTCATCCCGAGGCTGAGGTGGAGATACGTTCTGCCGACGATGACAACGGGCGCCAGGTCGAGGACATACGCTATTTCGCTGACAACGGTTTCGATATAATAATTGCCGCCCCGAACCAGGCCGATGCCCTTACGCCGGTCATTAGCGAGGTATATGCCAAGGGGATACCTGTGATACTGTTCGACCGCAACATAAACGGCAACACATATACCTCTTCAATGTATGTGGACAACAAGGCCATAGGGGGGGCGGCGGCGCGGTATGCACGCCATCTCATCCCCTCGGGCGATATAAATGTGCTGGAGATAGAGGGGTTGCCCGGTTCCACCCCTGCCGATGACAGGCATAAC
>CADFRV010000109.1 GCA_902836725.1 Muribaculaceae bacterium | reverse complement strand
CGACATACGGCGCCCCGGGAGTATCCAGTTCCTTCCTTATCACCTTAAGCGCGCTTTCCGGATCATCTGTAAGTTCGGTAGGATGCAATCCCGCGAACATGCGCAACCGATCGGGGAACTTTGCTGCCAGTGCTTTCATTGAAGGCAGTTCGGAAAGAGATGTTCCTGGCAGAATCATCATCTCAACACCTGCAGCCACAGCCTTGTTTACTGCATCAACGCCTTCATTCTCATATACACTGTCATTAAGATGTGTATGCGTATCTATAAATATCATCTGAAACAAAAGTTACTTGCCGCTGGTCATTTCAGTTGCTGCGGCTTATCAGACCTGATGCCAGCTTCTCAAAGAAAACCTGTCCTTCGTACGGCATGCCGGCGCAATCAAGCGCGGCGATTGCCTCTGCGGCATACTGTTCAATCATTTTATGTGATCTTTCCGCCAGATTCAGGTCGTCATATACCGATTTGATTTCTTTGATTTTGAGATAATCCGTCAGTTTTTTTGACAGTATTCCTTTTATCTCTTCAGGACGTTCCGACATCGCTGTGATCCACAGCCATGTTTTTTTTTCATTTATTATATCCCCTCCGATCTCTTTGCCAAAAAGGGCCGGATCGCCATACGTATCCAGATAATCGTCCTGAAGCTGAAATGCAAGCCCCAGCAGTTCCCCATAACGATAGATCGCATCCTGCGACTTCTCCGTGGCATCAGCAAGCAATGCCCCCATACGGGCGGCACATGCCAGAAGCACCGAGGTCTTGAGGCGGATCATTTCAAGATACTCTTCTACCGACACATCGTCGCGTGTCTCGAAATCCATGTCGTATTGCTGCCCTTCATATACCTCCATAGCGGTTTTGTTGAACAGCTTCAAAACATCATGCGCCTTCGCGGGAGAAGCATCCGAGACATACTGTGTCGCCATCGTGAGCATCGCGTCACCGGAAAGTATCGCCACAGACTGGTTCCACCTGCGATGTACTGTAGGACGGCCGCGTCTGACAGATGCGTTATCCATCACATCGTCATGCAGCAGAGTGAAATTATGAAACATTTCTATTCCTACAGCCTGCGGAATGGCTTTCTCCGGTGCAAGACCATATGCATCAGCGGCGGCAAGAAGCAACATTGGGCGCAATCTCTTGCCTCCCCCCTCAAGAGTATATCGTATGGGGGCATACAGGCCGTCCGGTTGTTCGGGATAAGAAATCCCGGCAAGATTCTTTTCTATTAAGTCTGAGTAATATTCTGGCGAGTGCATCGGTATGTTATAACTTATTTGACGCAAAGTTACGCATCTTTCCCGAATTATGGCTAATTTTGCATTACATATAATATAACGATCCTCGTTTAATTGTGTCATGTTTAGCTTGCACCCCGGGGCATCCAAATTACCGTATACATATGACTTTCGACAATATACCCAACGATCCCGTTATACTGCTTGGAGTAATCAATACGAAACTCCGGGACTTTTATAGTTCTCTCGACGCACTGTGCGAGGACATGAACCTTGATCAGAATGAAATCAAGGCAAAACTGGGCGCGATCGGCTACATCTACAATCCGGAGCTCAACAAATTCGTGTAACGTCATGCTATCGCACACACTACATGCAAGATTATCTATCAAAGCTTAATCCACAGCAACAGGCCGCGGTCAAGTATCTGGAGGGGCCGCAACTGGTGATTGCCGGAGCCGGCTCCGGCAAGACCCGTGTGTTGACATATAAAATCGTCCATCTTATATCACACGGATATGAGCCTTATCGCATCATGGCGCTGACCTTTACCAACAAGGCTGCGAGAGAAATGCGCGAAAGGATCGAGCCGTTGGTTGGAGGAGCCGTGGCCAAACGGCTGTGGATGGGAACGTTCCACAGCATATTCGCTCGCATTTTGCGCAACCATGCGGACAGGATCGGCTTCAAACCGGCTTTCACTATATATGACGCCGCAGACTCCAAACAGGCGATAAAGGCAATTATCAAGGACATGCAGCTCGATGACAAGGTGTACAAGCCGTCAGTTGTACAGAATGCCATATCGGCTGCAAAAAACTCACTGATCAGTCCGGAACGGTATATGATGGACAAGGAGCTCATGGAAAACGACAAACGTGCCAGACGTCCCCTGACAGCCGAGATATACCGTATTTACCGTCACCGGTGCCTGGTGGCGGGAATCATGGATTTTGATGACCTGCTATATTATACAAATTTTCTGTTGCGTGACAATCCGGATATACGTCGCCATTATCAGGAATTTTTCCGGTATGTACTGGTCGACGAGTACCAGGACACAAATTTCGCGCAGCACTGCATAGTCACGGAATTATGCCGCGAAAGCAACAACCTTACCATGGTCGGCGATGATGCCCAGAGCATCTATTCTTTCCGTGGGGCAAACATAAAGAATATCCTGAATCTCAGGAAAGCCTATCCCACACTTAAGATTTTCAAGCTCGAACAGAATTACCGCTCGACACAGAATATCGTAAACGCCGCCAACTCTTTGATCGCCAAAAACAGCGAGCAGATAAAAAAAGAGGTGTTCTCGGAAAATGAGACAGGAGCAAGGATTGAAGTGCTCAACAGCTCGACCGATTTCGAAGAAGCATATCTGGTAGCAAACCGCATATCACAGCTGCAGCGCTCGACTCACGACAATCTTGATGAGTTCGCAGTGCTATACCGTACCAATTCGCAAAGCCGCCGTCTGGAAGAGTCTCTGAGAAAAAGAAATATTTCGTACCGCATATACGGGGGCCTCAGTTTCTATCAGCGCAAGGAAATCAAAGACGCGATCGCATATTTCCGTCTCGCCACAAATCCCGATGATGACGAGGCGCTCAAAAGAGTGATCAATTATCCGGCGAGAGGGATCGGTGAAACCACCGTCAGCAAACTTATAAGAACCGCAATAGACAGCAATGTAAGTATCTGGACTGTAATCTGCGATCCCGACACATACAATCTTGGCGTAAACAGCGGCACATTAAAAAAACTTGCCGGTTTCCGCGATCTTATCGGTGATTTCGTCAACATCGATAAATCGGGAGCGGATGCATATACTCTTGCTACAACCATAATAGGACGCACAAAGCTGCTTTCTTCTCTCATTTCCGACACTACTCCGGAAAGCATCTCGAAACAGGAGAACCTGCAGGAAATTCTGAGCAACGTAAAAGACTTCGTAGACGAGCATAACGAGATCGGTGAAACGGACCATACGAATATGTCGCATTTTCTTGCGGAAGTATCTCTTGCCACCGATCAGGACGAAAAAGACACGGCGGAACACAAGGTGACGCTCATGACCGTACATGCTGCCAAAGGATTGGAATTCAACAATGTCATTATAGTCGGTGCGGAAGAGGAACTGTTCCCCTCTGCCATGGCATCATCCTCATTAGGGGAAATCGAGGAAGAACGGCGTCTTATGTATGTTGCCGTTACCAGGGCGCGCAAGTTCTGCATGATAACCTATGCTTCGTCGCGTTTCCGAAACGGACAGACAAAACTGTGCCAGCCATCAAGGTTTCTGCATGACATTGACCCGAAATATCTGAAACTTGTCCAGGGCACTGAACTTGGCGGCAGTTATCATGGCATTGATCCTTATGAGAATTACCGCTCCTCGTTCCACAGCCCGGCAATAATGTCTGTTATCAATCCTGCACCGGCAACTGCTCCTCCGCCGGGCCATGCTTCCGACAGATGGACGGAGCGGGTGGCATCAAGAAAAAATGCCATGGGGGCAACCACACCTCCCCGTACGATGCCGTCGGCAGGACAATATTCTGTGCACGGCCTCGATGAGGTATGGGAAGGGATGGTCATAGTGCATGAACGATTCGGCAGAGGTAAAATCCAGACCGTCCATCCTGATCCCTCCGGCGCTAAAATCACGGTATTGTTCGCCAACGTCGAACAACGGACCCTGATGCTTAAATATGCCCGGTTCGCGATTTCAGACCAATAACATTTATCAACTATGCAACCGGCCGAAATTATTTTGAACAGTTGCTTATAAACCGAATACAACAAGTGCTGAACACTCCCTGCTATATAGTATATGAGGATCGCCTCAGAGCCAACCTCGACCTCATCACCGACGTAAGCCGTCGCTCGGGCGCCAAAATCATAATGGCATTCAAAGCCAACGCCCTATGGAAAACATTCCATATTTTTCGCGAATACGGAATAGAATGTACTGCTTCTTCGGTCAACGAGCTGAAGCTCGGCATGGACGAACTTCATGTCAAGGTACACTCATATTGCCCGGCATACACACAGGAGACAATCGGCGAGTACCTCAGTGGCAGTTCACACATCACATTCAACTCAGTAAGCCAGTGGAAGGCGTTTAAAGAAACGCTCGAAAGATACAATACCGAAAATCCAGGCAGTAGTGTCTCTCCAGGCTTAAGGGTCAACCCGAGGTGCTCTGTTGTGGAAACAGATATTTACAATCCGGCCCTTCCCGGCAGCCGCTTCGGAGCGGAAGCCAGAGAACTGGCGGACGGATTACCCGATGGAATAGAAGGATTGCATTTCCATGCTCTGTGTGAATCCTCGAGCCAGGATCTGCAAAAAGTTCTTGAGGCGTTTGAGCGTCAGTTCGGACATCTGTTGCCACATGTAAAATGGGTCAATATGGGTGGCGGCCATCTAATGACGCGTGCAGGTTATGATACGGACCTGCTTGTCAGGCTGATCCGCGATTTCAAAAACCGATACCCGCACATAGAGGTGATACTTGAGCCTGGAAGCGCGTTCACATGGCGCACAGGCGACCTGGCGGCATCTGTAGTTGATATTGTGGAAAATGACGGAATACGGACAGCGATACTGGATGTATCGTTCGCATGCCATATGCCTGATTGTCTGGAGATGCCATATAAACCGACCGTATCAGAGGCTCTGAATGAATACGAAGCGACGGCATTGCCGGCTGACAGTGTGTACAGATACCGTTTCGGGGGTAATTCCTGCCTTAGCGGAGATTTTATGGGCGACTGGTATTTCGATAAGCCTCTGAAACCTGGCGACCGCCTTACCTTCGAGGACATGAACCATTATACAACCGTCAAGACCAACATGTTCAACGGTATAACGCATCCGTCCATCGCTCTGGTGGAATCCAACGGCAATGAACGTTATCTGAGAAAGTTCACGTATGAGGACTACAAGAACCGTATGTCCTGAAAAGAATAAATCATACCCGCAATAACCCTCCCTATACGACCTGATATGAAGAAATATTCGGTTATAATACCGGTGTATAACCGCATTGATGAGGTAAACGACCTTCTGGACAGCCTGAGCAAACAGACTGCATCAAACTTCGAGGTAATCATCGTCGAGGACGGTTCCACGGCTCCATGCAAGGATGCAGTCGAAAAATACAGTGATCACCTTGATATAAAATACTTCTTCAAGGATAACGAGGGACGCTCCATCGCCCGCAATTACGGAATGGAACGCGCGACAGGAGATTATTTCATATTCTTTGACTCCGACTGCGTGATACCGCATGACTATTTTGCCAAACTGAACTCAATGTCGGAGACTGATTACTTTGATTGTTTCGGTGGTCCGGATGCGGCCGACAGTTCTTTTACTCCCACTCAGAAAGCTATCAACCATGCCATGACCTCATTCCTGACAACAGGAGGAATAAGGGGAGGAAAAGTCAGGCTCGAGAAGTTCACTCCGCGCACTTTCAATATGGGATTTTCCCGGAGCGTATATGAGAAAGTGGGCGGTTTCAGGGAAATGTTTTCAGAGGATATAGACATGAGTACCAGGATCAGACTGGCCGGATTCACAGTCGGCCTGTATCCCGATCTGCCCGTGTATCATAAAAGGCGTGTGGATTTCAAAAAATTTCTACGTCAGGTATATGTATTCGGCATGTCCCGCATCACTCTGAAATTGCTCTATCCCGACAGCCTCAAGCCGGTGCATTGTCTTCCGGCACTTTTCGTCATCGGGGCGGTTGTCTTGATTCTGTTGGCCATATTCGTTTCTCCATGGTGGATAGCGCCCCTTGCATTGTACTTTATAGCAATATTCGTCAGCGCATTATGCGCGACACATTCCCTTAACATCGCAGCACGTGCGGTGCCTGCATCCATAATCCAGCTCGGAGGATACGGTTGCGGATTTATAAAGGCTTATATCCAGAAGATACTTCTGCGGAAAGGGCGTGATGAGAAAGAGGAGATAGCCCTGCGCAAAGGGAAGTGACACCTCAGCAGCCCACATTTCATAATATTTTCAGAAACAGCATATGGCTATATCAGACATTATCTGTACAGGATCACATTTATCAGCAGATAGCAAAACTGACACAAACGCACAAAAAGTGGCACCGGTGCTGATGCGGGATCTGAACGAGGAAGAGAAACCTCGCGAAAAAGCCGGGCGTCTGGGGCTGGATTCACTTACTGATGTGGAGCTTCTGGCGCTTCTGCTCGGCTCAGGCATGTCTGGCAAATCTGTCCTTGACCTGGCACGTGAGATTCTACAGGACAATGACAACAAACTCAGCCGACTCTCGCGCATGTCGATAGCGGAGCTGAAAAAGAAATACAAAGGTGTAGGCACTGCAAAGGCCACATTGCTGTCAGCCGCCATGACATTCGGTGCCAGAGTACAGAAAAGCCTCACTCTTGTGGAGGAGCAGATGGTAAGCAGCCGGCATGTCTACAACTACATGCGCGACACTCTCGAGAGGTTGAATTATGAGGAATTCTGGGTGCTTCATCTGAACCGCGCGAACCGGGTTCTCTTCAAGGAATGTGTAAGTAAAGGGGGAATGGCATGTACGGCGGTAGATATAAAACTTATCGCAAAAAGTGCCATCGATCATCTATCGTCTGGCATAATATTACTTCACAATCATCCGTCGGGCACAATGCAACCGTCGGGCCAGGATGATAGTCTGACCCAACGGATTGTAGAGATCTGTAAAATCATAGACGTTCCGGTGCATGACCATCTTATAATCGGCCCGACCGGATATTACTCTTATCGCGACAGCGGAAAACTTTAAAAAGTCGCGCTGCAAACCTGACAAAGTCAGAAATTGTATCCCAAAGTTATAGAGAACAGATTGCGGCGCAGATCGCGCGGAAGCATAGCCGTGCCGCTCTTCATGTCTGTCAATCCCCATGCCCCGCTGAGACCGGCATAATATGTCTGGTATGCCACACCTACACCGAACTTCCACTGAAGATCAAAATGCTTGAAGCCTTCAGTACCGAACAGCGATCCATCGCGGTCAATCATATTCTTGTCATTTCCATACGCAGCTCCGACCTTATAATTTGCATACAGGCTCATGTTCAGCTGGGGACCGGTAAATACATTCACTTTCACATCCTCTGCGAAGTCAAAATGGAAACCTACCATAAGCGGAACCCTGAAGCCGAAATTGCGGATAGAGCCGTCAACCTGATATAATACCGACTCCGGCTCTCCGGTTTCAGGATCATATATGGGATTGTCGGGGATAAAACTGTTCCATTTGCTCGTACCGAAAGTATTATAAAAGAAATCAAGACCCGGCTCAAAATACAGATTCATAAATAACGGGATATTATATATGGCACCCGCAGAGAAACCTGCATTGCTGCTGTAATTACCACCCCCGTTGGCAGCTGAACTTATGTCGACACCTACACGGACGCCGAAAAACGTTTTATTGTCAGGATTGTCAAACATGTAACTAGTCTCAGCATCTGAGCAGACGGTTCCGGCTGCCAAAGCAGACATGAGCAATATGGATTTTATCTTTTTCATTTTTCATTCAATTATATTTTGCAAATGTAATAAGAATTCATGAGCCTGCAACATTTTTCGAAAAAATAAATACCCCTCTCCCACGGCTCTTTCATTTAAGATTGTCTTGCACTTGGGGGAATATTGTTATTTTA
>CADFRV010000108.1 GCA_902836725.1 Muribaculaceae bacterium | reverse complement strand
CCGTCTGCAGCAGACGACTCGATGTGGGCAAGCTCGGCGGGGAGTGATGTGGCGGCGTATTTGCCTATGAGTCGCCCTTCGATGCCACGGCCGTCATATATGGAAAGATAGTCGCCGTAGGTCTCCACGCAGAATGATGTGAAATCCACTGAAACAAACGCGTCCTCAACAGAGGGAGATACTACAAGAGTGTATTTACGTGAGTTCAGGTAATTGGCGTCGGGGCCGCCTTCGTCGTAGAACTTATACTCCTTGCCTGGCTCGAGTTTGGCCTCTCCTTCCGTCATGACAACCCATGCCGCCGGCTTGACAAGTATGTTCTCTACGGTTGTGGGAGTGCCGGCGCCGAATGCCGTAACGGGTGTCACGGTATACGAATGGCGTCCGAAAGGCGCCTCATCCTCATATGTAAGCTGTGTGGCCGCGACATTGGCTATCACCGCCTGGTCGCGGATAATCTCATAGCCTGTGATGTCTGCCGGATCGAACACACTTCCTGAAGCGCCTGCCGTGGGTGTGAGCCACGACAGAATGGCTTTGCCGTCGCCGTCTGTCACCTTCAGCTGTTCCACTGCTCCTGGGAGGTCACGCCCTACGCGCACTGTGAGTTTGCGTGAGTCGCAGCCGCCACGTCCTGCACTGTTGTAAGGGATGATCTCGTAACTGTATACGGTCTCAGGGGTGAGATCCTCGTCCACATAAATGCCTTCTTTGCCGATGAGGTCTGCCGAGGCTGTGATCTGCTGTATCTCCTCGCCGTTGCGTGTTATGACCACTCCATCCAGATCGGTAAGCGGCGCACCTTGGGCGGTAATGGCCGGGTATGTCCACGAAAGTGTGGCTGAGGTGGTGCCTCCTGTGGCTTTAGCGCCCGTGACGCGGTCGGGAGCGCCTGCAGCCACATTGATATATGGTATGAAGAGCGATCCCATGCTTGACAGGCCGTTCTTTCCGATAGGCCCGATCGGAGTGGCGGCTCCAGTGGCCACATCTATGGTGTAGAGCTGATAGTCGCCGTTGTTTGCCCAGTAAAGTGTGCCGTCGGAATAGTCGAAAGCCATCGTCTGGTCAAATGCCGCATCAGCGCCGAGCGCTCCGATGAGTGTGAGTGTGCCGTTCTCCGGATCTATTTTATAGAATTTGTCGGATGATGATACCCCGTAAAGAGTGCCGTCGAGCGATGCCGCAATAGCGAGCATGTATACTTCTTCGGTGCCGTCTGTGAATTTGCCTACAAGAGTGCTTTCTCCTGTTTCCGTATTGAACTCAGCAAGCCATACGTTGCCGGAGCGTATGCCGAAAACCTTGCCGGTGGAATAGTCATAGGTCATGTCTATCAGCTTGGCTCCCCCCTTGGCGATGAGAGTGCGCTCTCCTGTATTCATGTCTATCTCATAGAGGCCGTCTACTGAAGACGATGTCCCCTTTACGATAGCCTGGCCGTACCAGTGGTAATTGTAATAGTATCCTCCGTAGACAACACCCATGTCGGAGCAGTCCGCTATGTGTGTGGCGTCAGCAGGATTTGATGAATTGAAATGGATGGGGCCGCGGAACGGTGTGTCGCTCATTGGCTCCCAGGTCTGGTAACCGTAGATTTCCATTGCATCTGATTGGATGGAGGTCAGCGACAGCATTACTCCAAGGGCAAGTAAATGATGTTTCATGAAATAATTGGTTTAATGGATATAATAAGTCTGATGTCCTGCAATGGATGTATTTCCCCTTACACCGGCATATCCTCCGGGGTTTGCAGGACAACGTATTTATGTCTGAAGGAAAAGTGTGCTGTGTGGCTGCAAATCTATGAAAAACAATTGACAAATGCAAATGCAGTGTGTGTTTTATGAATCATTCTGGCGGAATGTCGCCGCTTTTGTGTGTCACTCTGTTCTTTTGAAGAGGTGGCTGAGGCAAAATAACCTGATTCCGGGACTCGTATCCGTAGTGCTTTTATTATCAGGCTTATGCTGCCTGGAACTGTTCCCGGCCTGCCAAAGTGCCCGAAATCTATGGCTGCCAGCCCCCTCTCCATCCGGATAGAAACAAGGTGGTGTGTCAAAATTCATGAATTTTGACACACCACCTTCGTTATCGGGGATATATCTGTCAAGCCTTATGAGGCTTAACCGGATGTCTGCTTATTTGCCGGAGAGGGAAGTGGTGAGGGCACGGTTGGCGTCGCGTACGCGGGGTTCCTCGATCTTGATAACCTTGCGGTCATATGTCATGAGGCCGTTTACCTCACCTTCCACGTCGGTGGTCTGTGTATAGACGGCAGCGGAGAAGCCCTTGTCGGCATACTTGCGGAGCTCGTCGGCATACTTCACATATTCGTCGGTCACGGCTTTCGGGCTGTTGAACTGGATGTAGCCCCAGTTGCGGTCGGGCTGCCAGAGGTGGCCTTCCACAGGATAACCGATACCGCCGAATTCGCCGAGCGCGTTAACACGCTGAGCGTCGTAGAGGAACATGTTGGGACCGGGATAGTGGTGGAGGTCAAGGATGTCGCCGCAGGCGTAGAAGTTACCGCCGGATGCGGGGTTGACCAGACGCGAGGGATCGTAATTCTTTGTCCATGCCACGATTTCGGGAGTCTTGAACTGGCCCCATGATTCGTTGAAGGGCACCCATACGGCGATCGAGGGATAGTTGTAAAGTGCGTCGATGATCTCTTTCCATTCGCGGCGGTAGTTGGCCTCGCTCTCGGCAGAGCGGCGTGCCTCGGGACCGTCATAGTATGTGCGGTTGTTCCAGCCGGGACCGTTGTCGCCGTTGGGCATGTCCTGCCATACGATGATACCGTTGCGGTCGCAGTAGGTGTACCATGTGGCGGGTTCCACTTTCACGTGTTTGCGGATCATGTTGAAGCCCCAGTCTTTTGTCTTGGCAATGTCGTAAACCATCGCCTCGTAGGAGGGTGCGGTGTAGAGGCCGTCGGGCCACCAGCCCTGGTCAAGCGGGCCGAACTGGAAGAGATCCTGGTTGTTGAGCTGGATGCGGTTGATGCCGTTCTTGTCGCGGTGTGTGGAGAATTTACGCATGGCGGTGTAGCTCTTTACCTTGTCGGCCACTTTGCCGTCGGGAGTGTAGAGGGTAACTTCCATATCGTAGATGTTGGGGGCGTCGGGGCTCCAGAGCTTGAACCCTTCGGGCATTACGATCTGCACGGGTTCGCCGGCCACGCTCTTTGCGGTAGCCACCACTTTGCCGCCGTCAAGCACTTTCACTTCGTTCACTGTGCCTTCGGATGCAGTGGCATTTACGTTCACGGTCACTGTGCCGCGGTCGATATCGGGAAGGGTGCGCAGGGTTGCGATATGGCGCTTTGCCACCGGCTCGAGCCATACGGTCTGCCAGATACCGGTAACGGGGGTGTACCAGATGCCGTCGGGGCGTTCAACCTGTTTGCCACGGGGCTGATAGCCGCGGTCAGTGGGGTCGAACACGCGTACTGTCACTGTATTCTCGCCTTTTGCCTTGAGGGCGGAGGTGATGTTGAGGCTGAAGGGAGTGTAACCGCCTGTGTGGCCGCCAACTTTGATGTCGTTCACCCATACGTCGCACTTCCAGTCTACTGCGCCGAAGTTGAGCATGATGTCTTCCCCTTTCCATTCGGAGGGTACGGTGAAAGTGCGGGTGTACCAGAGAGCCTGGTCACGGCCTACGGTCTTGCCTACGCCGGAAAGCGATGATTCCACTGCGAACGGTACAAGGATGTCTCCCTGCCACTCGCCGGGAGTGAGGGCCTTTTCAGGAACAATGGCATACTGCCAGAGGCCGTTGAGGTTTTTCCACTGTGTGCGCTCCATGATGGGACGGGGATATTCCTGCCATACGTTTTCAGGAGTAACACTTTCCGACCATGTGGTGCGGATACGGTCGCCTGCAGGGGTCCAGGCCGAAGCCACGGCTGCTGCCGCGAGGAAAAGGGCTGCCGGTATGAGCCTTAATTTCATGGTGATAATGAAGTTTTTGTAGTTTATAAGTGTGCACGCAAGGCCCTGTGCGCCTTACGTACTTGAATTTCAGTTTTCTCTACAAAGTTACATCTTTTTTTCGCTGAAATCAACATTCCGGGCGAATATTACGGAATATAATTGTGAAAACTGTGAAGAAACTGTGGGAACCGGGTTGGATGCTTACGGTTGCTTCAGGCATTCTCCCCATCCCATGACCACATAATCGGCGGGAGATTTCTCCATTTTCTGGAAGGTGAGCCAGAAAGCCTCGCGGTGGTCGATGGTGTGTCCCATTTCGTTCTCATGTCCGGGCACTGCCACAGTAGGGCGGAAGGTTGAGATTATCTGCGGCAGACGTGTGTTCCAGCAGTTGAATATCAGCGCGTCGACAGGTGGCAGTTCGGGCGTGATACCCGGTATCCACTCCATGTCCTCTGATTTTGACTGGTACTGGTCGCCGACATGCGCGAATGTGCGTCCTTCAGGGGTTGTTACCACATAGAGGTTGTTCATCAGGTCGTCCTGGTGCCCCGGGTATATGAGGAGGTCTAATTTCTTCCCGCCCGGCAGTTCGGCTTTCCCTTTGTATGACGACCCGTCGGCAGGGCGGATATGGCGGATGCGTTTGTCATCTGGCATGAATTCAGGAACGGCTATCACCGGTTTGCCTGCCTGCAGGAACATCTCCACTACTCCGGGATCGCCATGGTCTGAGTGGTTGTGGGTTATGAAAAGTATGTCGCACTTGTCGGTCACGGCTCCTATGAGCGAGTCGGATATCAGATGTTTGTCGCGGCACATCCCTCTTACGATGTCGAACGCGATGGAAACCGACGGCGTGCGTGCCACAAAGCCGTCGTTATAGATCTTATAGAGTTCATATCCCGATGTGACGGGCTTGCCCATGCTGTCTGTCATTTTGCGGACGCGCTTGTCGAGAAATCCGGGCAGCGCGGCGGAATTGTCGTTGATGGTGTCGTGCAGCAGCATGTCGAGGTTGGCGAGAGCCAGTTTTCTCGTCTCCGGCACACCTTTCTGCGGAGGGTTGCGGTCAAGCGTCTGGTCTACCATGTCGAACATCACGTTGGCCTGACGTTGCAGATAGGCGTTCTGGTTACCCCAGAATCTGGCGGGAGGTGTCTGCGCTTTTTCCTCTGCCGCCATCTGCATCAGACATGCGGAGACAAGGAGGGTACAAATAAGTTTTTTCATGGCATTGAAGTTATTAATTATGTTCCCCGGCATCCTTTCACTGCGACAGGAAGCCGGGGAACGGTATTTGTTTGTTATGTATCGGAGTATGTCATCGTGTCTGTATCACCTTGCCTTCAAGCATCACGATGGAGCTTTCCTTGCGCGTGCTGCCGTCGTAGCGTGCGCGTGTGATGAGCAGCCATACCGTATCGGCATCTTTCAGGAACAGGGAATTGTAGTATGCTCCTGTGCCGTATGGGAGGGGATTGCTTCCTGCAAGCGGTTTCGATGAATATTTGAAAGTATGGCCTGTGTTGTCGGCCATGACAATCTGTGGGCGGCATGTCTGCCATACCGAGCCTGTCTGGTCAGTGTGTGCGGCTATCACGAATTCCCCGGTGGGAAGCTGTATGCAGTATGGGGCACCCGCTCCGCTTGCAAGCGACGTGCGCCAGCGGCGGTTGTCGTCTACACCGTCCCAGTCATATGTTTCCCATTCCTGGTCGAGGGCGCGGTGCTGCAGTGTGGGGGGCACTCCGCCGTTCACACTTTCCTCGATGAAGAGCACACCCTGGTTGCCCTGCATCACCACTGCCACCGGCATGCCGTCGCGGGCGCCGGGCTTGAATGAGGCGCGTTTGAAGGTAGTCCATGTCTGGCCGTTGTCGGTGGAGCGTGCGCTCACAATTTCCTGGCAGACGTTGTCGGCGCGGGGTTCCCACCAGGCGGCTTCGCTGCTCACAAGCAGTTCAAGCTCGCCGTTGGGAAGCTGCACCACCTGCGGTTCCCAGGTGCGTCCGCGTCCTACGATTATAGGATCGCTCCATGTCTCGCCGCCATCTTTTGAGAGCGCCGCGAGTACTTTGCAGTTGCGGTTGGTCTCAGGCTTGCCGTTTGCCACTACCGTGAGGATGATCCATCCGTTGGCGAGCCGCGTCATCTCGGGATTGCAGATGCGCCAGTAGTCTTTTCCGAATGTCGACTCCTCGCAATTGTAGATGGTCAGGGGTGCGCTCCATGTCTGGCCGTTGTCGGTGCTTTTGCTGAGGTAGCTGTTGGTCCAGTGGTCTTTGCTTCCGCCGTGATATGAAAGAAGTATCGTCTCGTCGTCCACACGGCACATGCGGGGATATTCCACATTGGGGATATTCTTGCTGCTGAGTGTGACGAGGGTCTTTTTCGCATCCCATTTTATGGTATGGTGAACGCCGGTGGATGTGTTGTCAACCTCAAATGTCGAGTAGTCTGACCATGTGCGCACCGTCTTTTCTATTTCCATTTCTTTGCCGTCTATGGTGGCGCGTGCCACGGCTATGTAGTCGGTACCGGGTTGTAAGCCGTTGGCGGTGGTGCCGTTGTAGACGTTGTTGCTGAGTCTTCTGGGGGTGCACGCGGTGAGATTGTCGCGGTCAGGGCCGAAAAGGATCGTGATGTTGTCGGGCGCGTTGTCGCCGTAAAATACCACAGAGGGGCGTATGCGGTCTTTCTCTATGATCCAGTCCTCGGTGTTCCATGCAATGCCGGCTTTGGTCGTGACGGTGTATACGCTTCCTGTTATAAACGATCCGTCTGCTGTGCGGAACCAGGGGCGTATTGTGTAGTCGCTTGCCGGATGTAGCCCGGAGCAGGTGATATCGAAGCTGTCACCCTCGGGAAGCCCCTCGCCGGTCTTCACGCGGTTGAGCCTTGTTGTGGGGCGTGCGAGGGAGGTGAGATTGGCGGCGAAACCGTATTCTGTGACCTCTGCGCCGGCGAAATCCACATCGGAAAGCGATATGGTCACACGGTCGGAGCCGATTTCGGCGATCTTTGACCTGAATGTGACGGGCTGTATAAGCCTTTCTATCTGCGCTTCAGGGCACGATGGATCGCCGTTGACGACGGCGCGGCAGAGTGTGGGAGCCGATATGCGGAAATTATATGTGGGGGAGGTTTCCGACGGGATGTCGGTCCATGTGGCGCCTCCGTCGGCGGACTGCTGCCATTGGATGGTTCCGTAATTGTCTGCGTTCCAGTTGAGGTCGAGTGTCACATTCATTCCCTGGCGCGCATAGGATACGGTGCGTTCCGCCGCCTGCAAGGGAGCTGTGGCTGCACCACACAGGGCGAGCGACAGCAGGTATATGTTCAGTCGTTTCATTTCTAAAGAGGTTTTGAGCGGTTGCAAGGCGTCAGCTTAATTTGATTTTCTGGGTTATGACGGTCTTGTCTGCCGTCACGATCTGCATCAGGTAAATGCCTGGCTCCACGTTGCCGAAAGAGAATGTGCTGACAGGGGTGGCAGGTGTATATAAGGCCGTCATTACTCCCGACGGAGAGAACAGCGACGCCTGCAATGCCTCGGTTCCTTCAATGGTTATTTCAGAGCCGTTGACAGTTACGGTGACCCCTGAGATTGTGGCGGCGTCTATGCCGGCTGTCTCCACCTTGAACAGCACCTCATGCGAGCACTCGCACTGGTCGCTGACGGTAAGGGTGTACGCTCCGGGAGCGTCGACGGTTAGTGATGAGGTGTCGCCGAGCGGGGCACCGTCTGCATCGGTCCATGCATATGTGTAGGTGCCGCTTCCCCCTTTTATGGTCAGGTCGGCTCCAAGTGTGAGTGGGGTGCCGTCGCCGGGGAGGGCGGCAGTTACATTGTCTGTGGATATTTCAAACAGTGGATTCTGTCTGAAGTCAAGGTTTATGACGGTCTGTGCGCCGATATTGGGCGCAGCCATTGCGGCGCCCAATATTAGCGGAACAAGAAATTTCTTCATTTTTTATGTGGACGGTATAAACGTGATAATATGATGTGTTTGCCCCTAGGGGCGGG
>CADFRV010000107.1 GCA_902836725.1 Muribaculaceae bacterium | reverse complement strand
AAAATAGAATTCTTCAAACAAATCGCTAATTTTGCACTTGCCAGTTGAACCTGCGTAGCGGACAGCAATAAATTACAATACTTTTTTCGAAAGCATATCCTTTTGAATTGAAAAAGATTTCGTAATTTTGCGCCAGCCCAAATGCCAGAGGGAAAGAGGGCAAATATTTTAGGAAAAGACGTTTACACGTCTGTCTTGCACGCTCAAACTTCGCAACTTTGAAACCTGTAGCAAGATAAGGCAACGTGACGTCCATGGCGATTATGTTAATAACCGACATAGCATGCACATATCCATATGAGTATACTACTTATATGAATTGTTTATGTGCACAATATGCGGCATAATCATAATGGCGTGGGCTGGCAGTGTTGCTTATCTCTACAGGTAGGCAATGCGAAGGCCTGAGCGTGGGATAAGCAGCGGTAGATGCTCCCACGTCTTTTTTTATATACACGCCTATACACAAGCCAACCGCGGGGAGCGCGGCCAATGGCCCTGAATTTATGATGAAGCATTACGACTTCGTAATTGTCGGAGCCGGCCTATACGGCGCGACATTTGCATATCTTGCAAAAACACATGGAAAGAAATCACTCATTCTTGATCGGCGCCCTGTAATCGGCGGCAACCTTTATTGCGAAAACAGAGCAGGCATCAATGTGCATAAATACGGTGCACACATATTTCATACCTCAAACCCAAGGGTATGGGAGTTCGTCACAGATCTTGTTCCTTTTAACCGCTATACAAACAGCCCTTTGGCCAACTATAAAGGCAAGTTATATAATCTCCCATTTAACATGAATACGTTCAATCGGCTGTGGGGGGTAAAAACTCCTGATGAAGCACGACAGCAGTTAGAAACAGAACGCCTTAAAGCTTTGTCTAATATTCCCGCTACAGGGCCACGCAATCTTGAAGAACAGGCACTTGCACTTGTAGGTAAAGAAATATACGAAATGCTTATAAAGGGCTATACGGAAAAGCAATGGGGACGCCCATGCAATGAATTACCGCCCTTCATTATAAAACGCTTACCGGTGAGATGGGTATTCGACAACAATTATTTCAATGACACCTATCAGGGAATACCGGAAAATGGATACAACCGACTTATAGAACGGCTGACAGAAGGATGCGACATACTCACAGATACAGATTATCTGAAAGACAGGCAAAGGTGGAATTCAATTTGCGATAAAGTAATTTTCACTGGCCAAATTGACGAATATTTTGAATACATCTACGGGAAACTGGCTTATCGCACTGTGAGGTTTGAGACAGAGGTACTCGATACCCCAAATTATCAGGGAAATGCAGTAATCAATTATACGGATACCGATACTCCGTATACACGAATCATCGAACACAAACATTTTGAGTGTTTTGGCGACAGGGTATATAATAATCCGAAGACTGTAATCTCACGTGAGTATTCTACAGAATGGCAACCCGGAATGGAACCTTTCTATCCTGTCAACGATGACTGCAATACCGAATTATATAACAAATATCGCCTGCTTGCCGAAAATGAACATAATATAATTTTCGGAGGACGCCTTGCCGAATATAAATATTATGATATGGACAAGGTGATTGAAGCATGTATGAAGACATTCCAACATATAATATAGTTACTTATGAGCCAAAACAAATCCGTAGCGGCTATACGGTGGTTTCGTATAGTCACCTGCACCTTGTATGTACTCTTTCTGGCATTTGCCGCAAGAAACCTTACGGCAGAGACCCTGTGGTATGACGAAGCGGGACAATTTTTCATTTCCAAGGGATTGAACCATTGGTCAGAGTCCTATGCATCGGAAGGAGATCTCATGGACGTCATATACAGCAATTCACATTACAATCAGGATCCGGGAGGATACAGTATTATACTGCATTATTGGAGTATGGTGTCAGACAGTTCCTTATGGCTTAAGTTGCTTTCTTTCTTTTTTTATATTGGCGCCATAATTTTTACTTGCGCAGCAGTACGAAAGATAACCGGCAATAATGTAGCTGGAATGATAAGCGGACTGTTTCTGTTTGCTTTATGGGGAGGAGGAAGCCAATGCTACGAACTAAGGGCATATTCTATGGAATTATGCGGAATGGCTTACGGCATGTGGATGATCTTCTATTTACGGGAACATTTATCAATGCAGCGCCTGCTTGCCTGTTCAGCAATACTTTCAATATTCATAACCGCCAGATATACCATGCTGATGGCAGGTGGCGTTTATTGTTGCTTTGTCCTCTACCTGATATGGAGATCCGACAGTGACAATACACGTATGAAAATTTTTAAAACCGTTACTTTCAGCCTACTTCCCCTATGTACTGTTGTATATGTCTATTTCGCAGCAATGGCCATTCAAAATGCCGATATGCGCCCGCTAAGCTACATCAACTACCTTGAGACAGGGAAACGTGTTGTAATTTTCTGGCTCCTTACTCTAATCATTGTATCGACTTGGCGCAAACTGACCTCAAACCTCAAGCTTTTAACCCTGATATTTCTGGCGTTCAACCTATTGTTTATTGTATTAGGCACGCTTAAAATGTTGCCATGGAACTTTTTCGGAAACAAAGGCGGCCCATTTATATGGATGCTGTATGTGATGCTATATAGCTGGGTGACATCATTATTAGGAAAACACGCGAACGGGCAATCATTCCGTTGGGTGTCTCTTGGAGCCGTGTGCATTATCATCGCCGGCGTCTCTGTCCTCTACGGCGCATCCAACCTCCAACGGTCCTATTTCTTTGATACTGCAGGACTTTTACGCGGCATAGACTATAAAAGCACGCCCGTAATATATACCAGCCGTGGAGCATCCCCAGAAGTCAGATACCTGTTTGAATATGGAGCATTAACCAATTTAGCACGAGAAGCGGGTTATCCGAACAAATTTCACATGCTAAAGGGAACAATACACTGCGTCGGAGTTAATAAACGCGACATGAAACAACTGAATGGCGCCATACTCGACAGTTTGCCAAGTGGCTCACTCCTTCTGAGCAATTTCCTCATGAATGATACAATACCAGAGAGTTACATAGAAATCGCGGAACGAATGTACGTAAAACAATGAGAAAAATCATTTCAAGTCTGTTGAAACGATACTGGAATTTGCTACTTTATGGACTGATTGGTTTGCTGTCATCATCCATGGATTTCTGCATATATTCGATTCTGGTGATGTTGCATTCCGATTTGTTAGTAGCAAATGCCATAGGCGTAAACATCGGGATTATTACAAGTTTTTCTCTCAATCGTCGCTACAATTTCAAAGTGAAAGATCATGCACGGCTGAGATTTACATCATTTTATCTTATAGGGATGATCGGATTGGCGATCAGTACAGGTATACTTTACATCTCAGTAGACATTTGGAACATAAACGAGTTCTATGCAAAAGGAATCACCATAATACTGGTTGCCATAATACAATTCCTGTTAAACAAGACCATAACATTCAGGAGATAATTACCTCCAATATAAACCGTCGACCAACCAAACATACAATTCACAACGTACACACTATGGAAACAAAAAAAGAGAAAGTGTTTTTCGTAATGCCCGCCTATAATGAAGAAGCCAACATAGAGAATGTGGTGCGACAATGGATAGGAACCGTAGACCGCATCACTTCTGAGACCACAGATGCATGGCTCGTAATAGCAAACGACGGCTCCAAAGACACTACCTGGAAAAAAATGGATCAGCTTCGCCACAAATATCCGAGATTCATCCCATTGGACAAACCCAATTCCGGACATGGGGCGACTGTGATGTACCTGTACAGCTATGCAATAGAACAAGGAGCTGACTACATATTCCAGACGGATAGCGATGGGCAAACTGACCCCAATGAATTTAATGTTTTCTGGTCAAACCGGAAACTATATGACATGCAGATCGGACATCGCTCAGAGCGTCAAGACGGTATAAGCCGCATAATTGTCACCAAAGTGCTCAAATGGGTTGTAAGATTTACATTCCATGTAAATGTAACCGACGCCAATACACCTTTCAGGCTTATGCGTACAAACAGCGTAAAACCCGTACTGGACTTAATCCCACAGGATTTTTTTCTGGCAAACGTGGCGCTGTCTGCTATCGCTGTCAGGCAGGGACTCACATGCCGGTGGTTACCTATTACATTCAAACCTCGCCAAGGAGGCGCCAACTCCATCAATCTGCGTCGGATATTCAGAATCGGATGGAAAGCTGTCGGCGACTTTTATAGGATCAACAAATCACTCCCAGGAAAAGGCTGATATGCATATTATAATCAGAGCGGAAGCGCCTCCACCGGGCACTTCCGCTCTATTTTGTATTGGGAATCAGACGGGTGCGGATCTTCTTACATTGCGAAGGTGTTGAAACCGCCGTCGACCACAGCTACAGTGCCGGTGACGAAGGTGGAGGCGTCGCTTATGAGGTACTGGATGGTGCCGCATAATTCCTCGGGGCGCCCGAAACGTTTGAAGGGGGTCTGACGGATCACATCGGCCCCGCGGGGAGTGAGCGAACCGTCGGGGTTAGTGAGAAGAGCTCGGTTCTGGTTTGTGAGGAAGAATCCAGGGGCAATGGCGTTGACACGTATGCCGGAGGTGAATTTGGTCGCGACCTCGTTGGCCATAAACGCTGTGAAGTTGCTTATGCCCGCTTTTGCGGCAGCATATCCGAGCACACGTGTAAGGGGACGGAAGGCTGCCATTGACGAGAAATTGACAATCGATCCTTTTCCGGCCTCTACCATCGGGCGCAGAAAGATGCGCGTGGGAATTACGGTGCCGGTGAGGTTGAGGTCAAGCACTTTCTGGAAATCTTCCACTTTGAGATCGAATATATTGCCGTCGGGAGCGATGGTGGCGCCGGGCATGTTGCCGCCTGCGGCGTTGAGAAGCGCGTCAATATGCGAGAAACGGGTGAGAATAGCATCGCACGCGTGCTGCACTGAAGTTTCATCCATCACGTCGGTAGCCACAAACATGGCTTCCCCACCTTTGGCGGTTATTTCCGACACAAGGCGGTCACCCTCTGCCTGGCGCCGGCCGAGGATAGCTACTTTCGCCCCCTGCGAAGCGAGATATTCCGCAATGCAACTGCCGAGCACTCCTGTGCCGCCGGTGATGACGACGGTTTTGTCTTTAACTGAAAATAGTTCGTTCATGGTGTTGTTTCAAATCCTGTTTTCCTGTATTTCACGTGCCACGGTGGCCATGATACCTTCCACCTGCCCCAAAGCAAGCATGCGGCCGTGGAAAGAATATCCCGCATTGTAACCCATCTTTTCGTCGCCGAGCATCTGACGCGCATGGTCCACACGCATCGGCAGCCCGGGTTTCACGGTCTCGAAAGTGCGCACAAGCGATATGATATCCGCCCGGCCGCCGAGGTGTGAAGCCTCACGGAAATCGCCGTCGGGGAGCACCTCGCAACTGCGCAGATGCACGAACCATGTGCGTGAGGCATATTTGCGGGCAAGCGCCGGCACATCATTGTGGGCGCCGGCACTGAGCGACCCGGCACAGAACGTAAGGCCGTTGTGCTCGTCGGGAACGGCATTGAGGAACCACTCTATATCTTCGTCGCAAGTGACGATACGCGGCAGCCCGAAGACAGGCATGGGAGGATCGTCGGGATGCACACACATGTTGACCCCGTACTCGCGGCATACCGGCATGATGGCCTCGAGGAAATATTTGAGATTGGCACGCAGGGTGTCTTTGTCTATCCCGTCGTAAAGCTTCAGAAGCTCACGGAACTTTTCTACCGGATTCAGTTCCCCTTCCGAGAAGTTGCCGTTTACGAAGCCCTGCGTCTTGATCACGATATTCTCGACAAGCGAATTCTCCTTTTCGGGTGTCATTGTGGCGGCAAGGCGCTCCATCCGTTCAAGCGTGCGGCTGTCCCAGTCGGCTTCGGCACCGGGGCGCCGAAGAATATGTATGTCGAAGTAGGCGAATTCGGCACGGTTGAAATAAAGATTGGTGGTGCCGTCGGGATTGGGACTTTCAAGATCGGTGCGCGCCCAGTCGAGCACGGGCATGAAATTGTAGCACACGGTCTTCACTCCCGCCTTACCGAGATTGGCAAGGCTTACCTTGTATTTTTCAATAAGCTCGTCGCGGTCGGGCCCCCCATACTTGATGGACTCCGATACGGGCAGGCTCTCCACCACGCTCCACCGCATGCCGTGCGACGCTATCAGCGACTTTATTTTCTCGATCTCCTCCGTAGGCCATATCTCGCCGTTGGGGATATGATGCAGAGCCGTCACTATACCCTCCACGCCTATCTGACGCAGCATGGGGAGTGTTATTTTGTCATTGGGGCCGAACCACCTCCATGTTTTTTCCATACGTAAATACTTGAATTAACTCCACAAAGGTACGGAAAATCCGGAGCTTTCCAATTATCAGGGGATGGTTTTGCACTACACGTCTCTGGCACGGACTTTTTTCACATTGCGGCTCACATAGTTTGTGAGATACACGGTGAAGAGCGGAAATATGATCATGCCGCAGATGGGGAGGAGAACCGCTATGATTTTTCCGGCCACAGTGACCGGCGAGATGGAACATCCTACGGTGGTGAGGTTCATGGCCGTCCACCACAGGGCGGTCCAGTAGCCGTGCACATCGGGGTTTACCCCCGCTTCCTGCTGAAAGAATATCAGCGAGCAGAAATATGTGACCATCAGTATGATGGAGATATAGGAAATGAAGAGGCTCGTGATGGCATTGGAGGAGAGGTAACCTATTACGATAGACACAGCCAAGGCTCCGCGCGCCAGGGGAATGAAACGAACGAAATAGATGGCGGCGTGGGTCAGATGTATGTCCATCAGGTTTATGATATTGAGATAGGGCACGGACAGCAGCAGGAATATTATGCGGTGGCGGAAAAGACGCCATTTGTCATCGCTGAACCCAAGCTCTACAAAGAAATCAAGAATGAAAAACACACATACCCAGAACTGAAACTTCATATATGAGCCATTCTGGAGGAACTGTACCTGCTTGAAAGTGTCGATCGAGATCCATACGATAAGCATAATCGACAATATCAGGACAATAAAGTTCATAATATGCATTACACGGCGCCTCAGGGTGGGGTGGCCCGGAGGTGTGGCATGGGATTGTAACGGCAATGTAGAAGAAGTGGACATGTGAGTGAATATAAGCAACTGTTCAAAATTATTTTTATTTACGCATCGGATGGCAGACGTGATGCCGCGCCGCTATGTGATGTATCCCTCTCTATATATAATACATAAAAGGTGGATAAAGTTGGGACGCGTCACACATTTGAAGGCTATAAAATTCCTCATCCGACGGTGATGGGTTGGTTATTCATCTCCAAATAGATAATTTTGCAATGAAAAACAGGCAAACGGAAAAAAGATGGAAACAATACGGCTGGGCATAGTCGGCACAGGCAAGATATCGGAGTGGTTTATAAACGGATGCCGCAAGGAAAAGCGTTGCACCGTCACGGCTGTATGCTCGAGAAATCTCAGCCGTGCGGAGGATTTCGCACGTAAGCATGGCATCGCCCGCAGTTTTGACTCACTCGAGGAGATGGCTGCCGGCAACGAGGTGGATGCAGTCTATATCGCTACCCCGAATTCATGCCACGCATGGCAAAGTATCCTCTGCATGCGCCACGGCAAACATGTGCTTTGCGAGAAGCCTCTCGCATCAAACAGCCGCGAGGCAACGGCGATGATAGAGGCTTCACGCCAAAACGGTGTGGTGCTGATGGAAGCGATGAAAACCACCGTAACGCCCAATTTCAGACATGTGATCGGCAACATAGCGCGTGCAGGAAAGGTTCGCCGCTATTTCTCGTCATACTGCCAGTACTCATCGCGTTACGACGACTACAAGAAAGGGATCGTGCGCAACGCATTCAGACCCGAGCTTTCAAACGGTGCGGTAATGGATATCGGCATATATACGATCTATCCGATGGTGGTACTGTTCGGAAAACCGCAGGAGATTACAGCACGCTGCATGATGCTCCCTTCCGGCGTAGACGGCCAGGGATGCGCCTTCATGAAATATGACGGCATGGATGCGGAAATCATCTATTCAAAAATTGCCGACTCATATCTCCCGTCAGAGATACAGGGTGAGGATGCTACCATATCTATAGACAACATACACGATATGAGAGACATACGCTGCATCGGTCGCCGCGGTTCCAAAACCGAGGACTGGAAGCAGGGCGATTATGTGGATGAATATTACTACGA
>CADFRV010000106.1 GCA_902836725.1 Muribaculaceae bacterium | reverse complement strand
ATAGAGGAGATTCCCGAGGAGCTGTTGAGGACTGCAAAACAGCAGGGTTTCAGCGACTTCCAGATAGCGCGTGCCATAAAGGGAGAGAAACTTGATGTGACAGGCGCAGACAACGCCAAAGTACGCGCTTACCGCAAGAAACTCGGCATAGTGCCTGTGGTGAAGCAGATAGACACCCTGGCGGCGGAATATCCTGCCATGACCAATTATCTGTATCTCACCTACAACGGCAGTTTCAATGATGTGAATTACCTGCATGACCACAAATCGGTGGTGGTGCTCGGATCGGGAGCTTACCGCATCGGCAGCTCAGTGGAGTTCGACTGGTGCTCGGTGAACGCCCTTCTCACCGTGAAGGAGCAGGGGTGGCGCTCGGTAATGATCAACTATAACCCCGAGACTGTCTCTACCGATTACGATATGTGTGACCGCCTGTATTTCGACGAGCTCACATTCGAGCGTGTGATGGATATCCTGGAGCTTGAATCGCCCCACGGTGTCATCCTGTCGGTAGGTGGCCAGATACCAAATAACCTCGCCACAAGGCTTGACGATGCCGGAGTGAACATTCTCGGCACATCAGCCACATCGATCGACAATGCCGAGGACCGCCACAAATTCTCGGCCATGCTCGACCGCCTCGGTATCGACCAGCCCCGTTGGCGCGAGCTTACGAGCTTCGCAGACATAGACGATTTCATCCGCGAAGTCGGATATCCGGTGCTCGTGCGCCCGAGCTATGTGCTTTCCGGCGCCGCCATGAACGTGTGCAGCAACGAGGAGGAGCTTCACCGCTTCCTTACACTGGCAGCCAATGTGTCGAAGCAGCACCCTGTGGTAGTTACCGAATTTATCCAGAACGCGAAAGAGATAGAGATGGATGCTGTGGCGCAGAACGGTGAGATAAAACTTTATGCCATCTCGGAACACATAGAGTTCGCCGGCGTGCACTCAGGTGACGCCACCATCCAGTTCCCGCCGCAGAAACTGTATGTGGAGACCATGCGCCGCATAAAGAAGGTGTCGGCCCAGATCGCTAAGGCGCTGAATATTTCGGGCCCGTTCAACATCCAGTTCCTTGCCAAGAACAATGATATCAAGGTGATAGAGTGTAACCTGCGTGCGTCGCGCAGTTTCCCCTTCGTCAGCAAGGTGCTCAAGATAAACTTTATCGATGCGGCTACCCGCGTGATGCTCGGCCAGAAGGTGGACAAACCTTCCAAGACACTGTTTGATCTCGACTATGTGGGCATCAAGGCTTCGCAGTTCAGTTTCTCCCGCCTGCAGGGAGCCGATCCGGTGCTTGGCGTGGATATGGCGTCAACCGGCGAGGTCGGTTGTATCGGCGACGATACCAACGAGGCCGTTCTGAAATCGATGCTTTCTGTGGGCCACCGTGTGCCCAAGCGCTCGGTATTGCTCAGTACCGGTACACCGCGTCAGAAGGCAGACATGCTTGAGGCTGCCAATCTGCTCAACGAGGCCGGTCTGAAGATATATGCCACGGAAGGTACTTACAAATATCTGACCGAGAACGGCATTCCGGCAGTAAGGGCTTACTGGCCGACCGACGGCGACTGCCATCCGCAGGCTCTTGATCTTCTCCACCACAAACTCGTGGATCTGGTGGTGAACCTTCCCAAGAACCTTTCGAGCACTGAGCTGTCAAACGGCTATAAGGTGCGCCGTGCGGCGATTGACCTCAATATACCGCTGCTTACAAACGCGCGTCTGGCATCTTCGTTCATAAGAGCGTTCACATCTCTTGATCTCGACGACATCGAGATCAAGGCCTGGGACGAATATTGATAATAACCGATATAGGAAAGCCACCCGAGGATCGCAGTCAGGCCTGCGGCATGCGGGTGGCTTCTTTTTTATGTGTGTCGCGTCATGGCTGAACATAACAAACTCGGAGAGTGGGGTGAGGAGACTGTTTGCCAGTATCTCGTCAGGGAGGGGTATGCCATTGTGGAACGCAACTGGCGCATGGAGCATCTGGAGATCGACATAATCGCGGAAAAAGAGGGATGGATCATTTTCGTGGAGGTCAAGACACGCCGTACGGAGGGGGAGCGCCTGTCGGATGTAATGACATCCCGCAAGATGGGGCGCCTCGTGCGTGCCGCCAACGGTTATCTGACATCACGCAGGGTAGAGCTTAAACCGAGGTTCGACGTGGCTTTCGTGTTCGGCACTCCGTCTTCCTACAGGATGGAATATCTTGCGGATGCCTTTATGCCGAAACTGCGCTCTTACAGATGATCAGCCCATCATCAGTACGATTACCACACCCCACAGGATCAGCAGTGTATTGCCTACGGCATATGTGACCGTATAGCCCATAGCCGGCAGGGAACTTCCTATGGCATCCTGCACTGCGCCGAGCGATGCCGTAGTGGTGCGGCTGCCTGCGCAGCATCCGAGATTGATGGCTGCCGGGAACTTGAATATGCGGCGTCCGATGATCATTCCCAGAATAAGAGGTACAGATGTGGCTATGATACCCATCAGGAAGAGTATGGGGCCGACCTCTTTCAATCCGGTTACAAACGAGGGACCGGAAGCGATGCCCACGACGGCGATGAACATGTTCAGGCCGAGGTTGTCCATCAGCCAGACGGCAGAACGGGGGAGACGTCCGAAGGTAGGATGTTTCGACCTAAGCCATCCGAGCACGAGACCGGCGATAAGCGCGCCGCCGCTCACACTCAGGCTTACTGGAACTTTTCCGATATGCATTGCAAGCGATCCTATCAGGCCACCGATGAAGATGCCCAGTCCCACGAACACGAGGTCTGTCTTGGTGGTGCGCCTGTCGGCATATCCTATCTGCGGTGCGGCTTCGTTTACCTCGCGTTCCAGGCCGACAACCGAGAGCACATCGCCACGGCTTATCTTTACCTGTGCCAGCACGGGTACATTCACACCTCCCCGGCTTATCGCCTTGATGGATATGCCGTACATGAATTTCTGCTTGCGGAGATCGTCGACTGTCATGCCGTCAATTTTCTTTGAGGCCACTGTGATGTCAAGTTCTTCGGCCATGAAATCCACAAGTTCGGCATCCACTACCTCCGGCCCTATCCAGCTTTCGTCGCCGATTATGAATTCGCGGCGTCCGCTGAGCACGATTTCGTCGCCAATGGAAATTGTCAGTTCCTGGCCGGGAGTTACATCCAGTATCTTGCCGTCGGCGCGCAGGCGTTCCACATGGATCGGTTTCCCTTTCTGCCTGAAATAATCCTCAGCTTCGGCAACGGTCCGCGGCTGTGAGAAAAAACTGTCTGTCACCTTGTAGGCTCTGAATACAACCGGCCGCAAGGCGTTGATATAGTTGGGATCGGAGTTCGCTGTGCCGTAGTTCATTTTCTTTTCAAGCTCCACGGTCTCGGCTTTCACTTTCTTGATGCCTCCCAGAAGCCAGGGCCCGAGGTTGGCCAGAATATATGCTGATCCGATGGTACCGAACACATATGTCACGGCATAACATACAGGTATCATGCCGATCCATTGCTGTTTGTCAGCCGCTGAGGCTGAAAGCGAGTTGATGGTGTCGGTGCCGACGCCGATTACGGCCGACATGGTCTGTGCGCCGGCAAGAAGTCCTACCGCCTCACCTACGTTGTATCCCATGCACACTGCTACTCCCCATGTGGACAACAGGCAGAGCACACACACTATGACGGCGAAAAGCACCTGCTTGAGACCGTCGCCTTTCAAGGCGCGGAAAAACTGCGGGCCCACGCTGTAGCCGATTGAAAACAGGAACAGCAGGAAAAACACATCTTTCAACGGGCCGGGTACAGGTATATCAAGCTGACCTACCACTACGCCGACGAGCAGCACGGAGGTTACCGTGCCGAGCGAGAACGATTTGTATTTAAGCTGACCGATGAAAAAGCCGATGCCGAGAGTAAGGAATACGGCGAGCGACGGATTGTCGCGTAATACATGTTCAATCCACTCCATTTTAAGATTTAATAGGGGTTACCTTACTTTAACATAATGCAAGCGATTTTGGTTCCTGTAGAGCCGCTAAAAAAGTTGCGCCCTGTTTTTAAAACCTGTTCATCAACTTTTTCAGACATGCCGGTGTTATATTTCAGACGACAGGATATAAGTGGCGTAGGTCTCTAATCTGCATCTGCTTATTTTTATCTGCCTGAAAAGAATATTACCACAATCAAAACTTTATTTTTATGCTCGACCAGAATCTCGACCCCAATTTCCGTAAAGGCGATGCCAAAACCGATGTCTTCGGTTCAGACGCCATGCTTCAGGCAGCTCCCGTAGAGCGCATTCCTGCAGGCCCTACAACACCTGAGATAGCTTACCAGATGGTAAAAGATGAGACTTTCGCCCAGACACAGCCGCGACTCAATCTCGCCACCTTCGTCACTACCTATATGGATGAGTATGCCACCCGTCTGATGAACGAGGCTATCAACATCAACTATATCGATGAAACGGAATATCCCCGTATCGCCGTGATGAACGGCAAGTGTATCAATATCATCGCCAATCTGTGGAATTCCCCCGAAACCGCCGCCTGGAAAACCGGCGCTCTCGCCATCGGTTCTTCCGAAGCCTGTATGCTCGGCGGTATCGCAGCATGGATCCGTTGGCGCGAACGTCGCCAGAAAGAGGGCAAGCCTTTTGACAAACCTAATTTCGTGATCTCCACAGGATACCAGGTAGTATGGGAAAAATTCGCCCAGCTCTGGCAGATTGAGATGCGTACTGTGCCTCTGACACTTGAGAAAACCACTCTCGATCCCGAGGAAGCACTGAAAATGTGCGACGAAAACACTATCTGTATCGTTCCTATTCAGGGTGTGACCTGGACCGGCCTTAACGATGATGTGGAAGCTCTTGACAAGGCTCTTGACGCATACAATGCCAAGACCGGCTATGATATTCCTATCCACGTTGACGCCGCCACGGGCGGTTTCATCCTGCCGTTCCTCTTCCCCGAGGTAAAATGGGACTTCCGTCTGAAATGGGTGCTCTCCATCAGTACCTCCGGCCATAAGTTCGGCCTTGTATATCCAGGTCTGGGATGGGTGGTATGGAAAGACAAGAAGTATCTCCCCGACGTGATGTCGTTCAGCGTGAACTATCTTGGCGCTGAAATCAGCCAGGTAGGCCTTAACTTCTCCCGTCCTGCCGCACAGATCCTCGGCCAGTACTACCAGTTTATCCGCCTCGGATTCGAGGGTTACAAGAACATACAGTTCAATTCCCTGTCGGTAGCAAAATATCTGCACTCGCAGGTAGGCGCCATGCCGGAGTTCCAGCCATACTCTCCCGATGTGCCTAACCCGATCTTCACATGGCTTATGAAGCCCGAGGTGCAGAAGACAGCAAAATGGACCCTCTTCGACCTTCAGGACAAACTCGCCCAGAAGGGATGGATGGTCCCGGCATACACTCTGCCTGCCGATATCGAGAATATCGTGGTGATGCGCGTGCTCTGCAAACAGGGCTTCAGCCGCGATATGGCAGACCAGCTTCTCAACGACATACGTTTCGCAGTGAGCGAGCTTAACGCTCTGGAATATCCCACTACCACACGTATCGCTATGGAAAAGAATGTGCCTCTGGTAGCGAAGACATTCAACCATACCGGTAAATAACTCTCTGAAAGGCATCTCTTCGCTGAGGTTTAATTTTTTTCATGACTGCGATGCCGGCCGGTGGCCACCGATAACAACGGACGCCCGCCGGCCGGCATCCGTTTTAAACACACTCTGAAAGCGTATCAACTATCTTCTCTTCAGATTTATTATGGATATTACACTTACAAGACAACAGATACAGGATGCCGCATCGCAGGCCTACAGCCATGCCTCGAAAATTACCGGAGGCGCCAATGCGAACTATATACCTTATCTGGCAAACATCGACCCGGCTCTCTTTGGCCTGAGCGTGATGCTTCCCGACGGCACCGGGTTCAATTTCGGCGATACGGAATATAAATTCGGCATAGAATCGGTCTCCAAGGTTCCCACTGCCATTCTGGCCATGCGTCAGCATACCCCCGCGGGTGTGCTCAAGGATATCGGCGCCGACGCCACCGGCCTTCCGTTTAACTCCATTTTCGCCATACTGCTCGAAAACGACCATCCGTCGACACCGCTTGTGAACGCGGGAGCCATATCGGCCTGCTCGATGATAGATCCCAAAGGTGACTCTGATGCCAAATGGAAGGCTATCACCGATAATATCACCGAATTGTGCGGATCAGCCCCGGAACTTATCGACGAGCTTTACAAAAGCGAGAGCGATACCAATTTCAACAACCGTGCCATCACATGGCTGTTGAAAAACTACAACCGCATATATGACGATCCGGATATGAGCCTTGACCTGTATACCCGTCAGTGCTCGCTCGGCATCACTTCGAGCCAGCTTGCCGTAATGGCGGCTACCATAGCTTCCGGAGGTGTGAATCCGGTGACACGCAAAAGGGTCTTTGATCTGGAGATTGCTCCGAAAATCACCACCCTGATAGCTACTGTCGGATTCTACCAGCATTCGGGCGACTGGCTCTATACATCCGGTGTGCCCGCAAAAAGCGGCGTGGGAGGCGGTGTGCTCGGTGTGCTCCCCGGTGTGCTGGGGATCGCCGCTTTCGCGCCCCCGCTGGATGAGGCGGGCAATTCGGTAAAGGCGCAGGCTGCCGTGAAGGAATTCGCGAGGATCCTGGGACTGGGTGTCATGAACGGAGACCGTGTGACCATTGCCGGATGATAAGCAAGTCATGAAAATTATTACGCATAATTTCCACGACTTATTTATGGGAGAATATGGAATAACAAACAATTAAAAACTTTTCTTATGGCTACAAAATCAAACTCCTCCACCGCGGCTACTGTAAAGTCGGCCGCCAAGTTGGGTGTGGGTACCCTGATGATAATGAACATCGTGGCCGTCGTTTCCCTGCGAGGGCTACCGGCCGAGGCTGTCTACGGCATGAGCTCGGCGTTTTACTATCTGTTTGCGGCACTCGTGTTCCTGATCCCTGTATCGCTTGTGGCGGCCGAGCTGGCGTCGCTTTTCCCTTATCAGCAAGGCGGTATGTTCCGTTGGATAGGGGAGGCTTTCGGCAGTAAGCTCGGTTTCCTCGGCATATGGCTCCAGTGGGTGGAAAGTACCATATGGTTCCCCACAGTGCTTACTTTCGGCGCCGTGTCGCTCGCATTCATTGGCATGGACCATGTGGCCGACTCGCATCTGGCTGCTAACAAATTCTATACAATCGCCGTGGTGCTTGCCATCTACTGGCTCGCCACACTCATTTCCATGAAAGGCCTGGGATGGGTAGGCAAGATTTCAAAGATCGGCGGTATGGTGGGCACTATCATTCCCGCCGCACTGCTTGTGGTCTGCGGAGTTATCTATCTCGCAGCGGGAGGTCACTCGCAGATGAACTTTCACGGCGACTTTTTCCCCGATCTGACCAATTTTGACAATGTGGTGCTTGCGGCTTCGATATTCCTCTTCTATGCAGGTATGGAAATGTCGGGCGTGCATGTGCGTGATATCAAGAATCCTACGGTGAATTACCCGAAGGCTGTGTTCGGGGGAGCGCTTGTGACGGTGCTCATCTTCGTGCTCGGCACCTATGCCCTCGGTGTTATTATTCCGGTCAAGGATATTAACCTTGTGCAGAGCCTTCTTGTGGGATTCGACAATTATTTCAGCGCCTTCCACATGAACTGGTTCACCCCCGTGATAGCTATCGCGCTTGCATTCGGTGTGCTCGCCGGTGTGCTTACCTGGGTTGCCGGACCGTCGAAAGGTGTCTTTGCCGTAGGACAGGCGGGCTATCTGCCTCCTTTCTTCCAGAGGACCAACAAATCGGGTGTGCAGAAGAATATACTTCTCATCCAGGGTGGTGCGGTAACTTTGCTCTCGCTCCTGTTCGTCGTGATGCCCTCTGTGGAGAGTTTCTACCAGATCCTTTCGCAGCTTACGGTGGTGCTTTACCTTATAGCGTATCTGCTGATGTTCGCTGCAGTCATCTATCTGCGTTATTCGATGAAGGACGCCAAACGTCCTTTCCGTATCGGCTCAAAAGGCAATCTGCTTCTGTGGATTGTGGCCGGTGTGGGTTTCCTCGGTTCGCTGCTCGCTTTCGTTCTGAGTTTCTTCCCGCCTGACCAGATCGCCATGGGATCGAAAACGGTATGGTTTGCCGTGCTTTTCGGTGGTGTGGCTCTCTTCGTGATACTTCCGTTTGTGATCCTGGCTTTCCGCAAACCGTCGTGGGTAAATCCCAAGAGCGATTTCGTGCCTTTCCACTGGCAGAAAGACCCGCAGTCGCAGG
>CADFRV010000105.1 GCA_902836725.1 Muribaculaceae bacterium | reverse complement strand
CGCGCAGAAGGATAATGCAGTAGATAACTAACTAAATCGTAACCTATTACTATCATGAGCAATTAACCTACGCTCATTTCCAATAAATTACACTCTTTTCGTAACTTCACAACACAAAGCTACGAAATTTTCCTAACAAATACTATCAAATTCCAAAAAATCTGCTGTGGATGCGATTATATCGCCAAAATTACTGTGTTATTGCGTCATACGCGTGCGGCGCGATGCATCCAGACGAAGAAGGATAAACAGCAGGAAGGTGAATCCCCACAATGATGATCCTCCGTAACTGAAGAAGGGGAGCGGTATGCCGATTACGGGACAGATACCTATCACCATCCCTATGTTGATGCAGAAGTGGAATATCAGATATGAGGCGACGCAATATGCATATACTCTTACGAAAGTCGTGGGCTGGCGTTCAGCTATTGATATTACCCGGAGGATGAGGGTAAGGAAGAGGAGCACCACAATACTGGTCCCGACAAAACCTTCCTCTTCCCCGATTGTGCAGAATATGAAGTCTGTGTGCTGTTCAGGCACATATTTCAGTTTTGTCTGTGTCCCTTTAAGGAAGCCTTTACCGGTAACCCCTCCCGAGCCGATGGCGATTTTCGACTGGTTTACGTTGTAGCCGTCTCCGCGAGGGTCCTCCACCATGTTCAGCGCCACTTTTATACGTTTCTGCTGATGGGGCATCATATGGCTGAAAACCATATCTACCGACATAAGGAAACCTACAGACAGGATCACTGTGATTACTGTTATGATAAGTTTACGCGCTTTCAGGCGTAACATCTCGAACAGGCAGTAAACCATGGCTATTCCTATCACCGACAGAAAATATGTATATCCCGAAAGCTCCAGGCTCCATAGTGTAAGAATCCATTCCGCCACGGCAGTGCCGGCAAACCACAGCAGCACGTTTCTGGCTACTTCAAATCTGCGCACATACATCGCGAGCATCCCCACTGCGAGCGCCATGATCATACAGAAAATGAAAAACTGTCCCGAGGGTATTCCGAGAATCATTGTTTCGGAATATTTGATCGCTACCACGAAAACCACCACTGCGAAAAGCGCCGCGAACAGCACCAGTCCGCTCATCCCCTCCCGGTACAATACAAAGAAGAGCGACAGATATACCAGTGCCGATCCCGTTTCCTTCTGTGCCAGAATGAGTATGATGGGGGTAAATATTATCAGGAGCGCTTTCAGATAGTTGCGGGGCGACGCGTTAAGATTGAAATTATAGCCGCTGAACAGTTTTGCAAGCGCGAGCGCGGTCGCGAATTTCGCAAACTCGGCAGGTTGCAGGCTCATAGGCCCGAGAACAAGCCACGAACGAGATCCCTTGATATCCGGTGCTATGAAAATCGTCACCACGAGCAGGCATAATAGCGCCAGATATATGGGATAGGCATATGTCTCATACATTCGGGCATCCGCGATCAGAAGCACAAGGCCGAGAAGCAGCGACAGACCGATCCATCTGATCTGCTTGCCTGAGAATTCATCGAATGAGAATATGCTGGCATGATCGTAATCATAGCTTGCCGCATATATGGAAAATACCCCTGCTATCACTAAAAGCAGATAGAGTATGACGGTGAACCAGTCTACATTTTTGAAGATGGAATCGCCCTCGTTGGAGCGCTTCCTCAGCGGACGTCCTATGGTGGGATATGTGGCCCTTCTTGTCATTGTTGTTTCTGATGTAAGATTGCAGTGTCTGTCAGTGTTTTTTCACACCGCTGTAGATTATGGTGTTTGAATTGAGCATCCGTTCCTCAAGATATTTTCTTGACGGTGAGATCTGGCCTGTGAGATATTTCTCTATGACAAGCGATCCTATCGGGACACCGAATGTGGCTCCGAAACCGGCATTTTCCACATATACGCAGACAGCTATCTTGGGATCATGGTATGGTGCGAAACCGATAAATGCCGAGTGGTCTTTGCCGTGTGGATTCTGGGCCGTACCGGTCTTGCCGCATACTTCGATGTCGGCGAGGTTTGCCAGACGACATGTACCTCCTGTAACAGCCATGCGCATACCTTCCGCGATATCTTCGAAATGATGCTGGTCGATTGTGGGATGCCTTTGTGTGCTGTACTGGCTGTCAATGACAGTGTCCTTGATTTCTTTCACCACATGAGGGGTAATGAACCATCCGCGGTTGGCGATGGTGGCGCACAGATTCGCTATCTGTATGGGAGTAGCAAGTATCTCTCCCTGGCCGATGGATACGGAGATGATAGTGTTGGCGCTCCATCTGCCATCTCCATACCACTTGTTGTAGAACTTGGAGTTGGGGATGAAGCCGCGTCCTTCGGAAGGGAGGTCGACACCGAGCTTGTAGCCATATCCCAGGGAAACCAGATGGTTTTTCCATACTTCGAATGCCTTGGCCGACGAACCGTATTTGGAGCGTTTATCGATCATCGCCTTGAATCCCCAGCAGAAATAGGCGTTGCACGATGTCTGTAAAGCCGGTTTTAGCTGAATCGGTGATCCGTGGCCGTGACAGCCGACTTTCAGTCCCCCGTTTATGTATCCGTGATAGCAGGGATAGGGCGTCTGCAGCGTCACGATATTCTCCTGAAGGAAAATAAGACCTTGCGACGGCTTGAAAGTGGAGCCGGGAGGATAGGCACCCATGAGCGCACGGTCGAACAGGGGCTTGTATTTGTCATTGACAAGCTCGTGGTAATGTTTGCCTCGTTCGCGCCCGACCAGGGAGCGGGGGGAATACGTAGGGCTTGAGACAAGCGCGAGGATCTCTCCCGTCGATGGTTCTATGGCCACTACAGCTCCGATCTTGTTCACCATAAGGCTTTCGGCATATTCCTGGAGCTTGATGTCGAGGCTGAGTTTGAGATCCCTGCCTGAAATCGGCGCGATATCGCGCGCACCGTTCTCAAAACGTCCGCGGATGCGCCCGCGGGCGTCACGTATCAATATCTCTTTACCCTTTACGCCACGCAGATGCTTGTCGTAGCTTTTTTCTATACCGAGGTCACCGCAGTAGTCGCCCGGCTGATAGTAACTGTCATTCTCTATATCTGCCTCAGATACCTCGCGTATATTTCCGAGTACATTTCCTGCCGCGTCATACGCATATTCGCGCAGGATACGTTTCTGAATGAAAAATCCGGGGTAACGGTAAAGTTTCTCCTGCAGTTTACCGTAGTCTTTGGCAGACAGGTGAGTGATCAGGGTCTGCGGAGTGTATGAACTATAGTTGCGCGAATCCTTCATTGCCTTTATACGTGCCCGGAATTCGTCGGGAGTTATGGCGAGGGTGCGGCAGAAATCAAGTGTGTCGAAATCGTGCACGTCGCGCGGTATCATCATCACGTCGTATGCCGGCTGGTTGTAGACGACAAGTGAGTCGTTGCGGTCGTATATAAGTCCTCGCGAAGGGTATACCGTTTTTCGCAGAAACGCGTTGTTGTCGGCATAGTCCTTATATTTGTCATCCTGTATCTGGAGTGCGAACAGACGCAGGGCATATATGATGGCGATGACTACAATGAAGCCACCGATAACATATTTACGCTTTTCGAGCTTATAATCTTTTCTCATATGTATATTCAGGCGGAATAACGTCGGGGATCCTGCCAGGAACTCTGCGCCATGACGTTATTATACCAAGGTTGGAGGATGAGGGGTTGGACGAGAGGTTATTTTCCTGATGTCGCAAAGCCGTCGATGGCCATGATGACAATGAATGTAAGCAATGTCGAGCTTGCTATTTTCAGCATCATATGCACAGGATTGAAAAAAGCGAATGCCTCTATGATAAAGAATAGTGTGCAGTATATGGCAGTCAGGGTTATGGCGTATTTCATGAATATCGCCGGTCCGAGAGTACGGATTGATGGCTCAGGATTTGAAAGCGTATCCTGGCGTGGCATGTAAAGGTGAAGTACCGGCAGACGTGTCACGGCAAGAATGGTGCAGGCGAGTGAGTTCATACCCTGGGTATTCGACATTATGTCGACGGTGAGGCCCAGAATAAATGAGAGAGTCATGACCCAGCTGACGCCGAGTGTCACGGGGAGTTTTACGATAAAGTAGATGAAAACCAGAGGAACCGCCACGCTGAACAGGCATATGTGGTTGAAAACCACAACCTGGCAAAGCGTGAGCGCAATGAACATCAATGTGAATTTTATAATTTCTTTCGCCATATCGGCAATGCTCCGGAACTGAATTTATTGAATAATAAGCCTCTTTTTTCAGATACCTGACGGATTTCCGCCTGCGGCAGCACGGGGCTGATCGGATTCTACCTCCTTGATTTCCACAATATCTCTGTTGGATATTACTTTGACAGTAGACAATGTGGTGAAATCGGTCAGCAGTTTTATGCGCAGCGTATGGAAATTGTCATCTTCGCCTCTCGTAGATCCGATTACAGTGCCTACTGGAATACCTTCTGGAAACATAGCCGAGTAGCCTGAGGTGATGATGGTATCTCCTTTGTGAAATTTCACCTGTTTGGGAAGCTCCTCCAGCAATGCTTCGGAAGGAGATTCGCCGTCCCATACGAGAGATCCGAAAGCGTCGTTACCACGCAGCTTGCATGACAGACGGAAGTTCGGGTTCAGGAGTGATATAATGCGGGCATGATGATTTGCCACAACGTTCGTCACCCCTACAACTCCGTTCTGGTCCATCACGCCCATTTCCGGACCGATGCCGTCGGCGGATCCTTTGTCGATGGTGATGTAGTTGTATGGCCTGATCACACTGTTGTTTATCACCGAAGCGATGACGAATTCATACCGGCCTATGGAGTCGAGACGCCGCATCGAATCCTGCAATATCACCTGATTCAGACGCCGTGTCTGTTGGCGCAACATTATCACCTCTGCCTCAAGAGCGGCGTTGCGGCGCTGCAGGTCTTCGTTAATGTCATGCAGTCCGATGTATGAGGTAATGTTGCTTGTCACATCATATATGCCGGATGCCACCGCGTTTGCAGATGTGAGGTATACGTGATGCTGATACGGGTTTTTCTTGAACAAAAGCCAACAACTCAGCACCACATAAAATATGAATACAAACCACGCGCTGTAGCGAATAAAGAAATTTAGCAGGTTGCGCACTTATCCGTAGACTCTTGGTTGCAAATGCAACTTATCAAGGCTTTCCCATTGAGGTAAAAGCCTTGATAAGTATAAATAAAATTATCGAATGAGGAACGAGAAATTTTCGATGTTCTTGAGCGCCACCCCGGTGCCTTTGGCCACACACAAGAGAGGATCCTCGGCCACGTGGAACTGGATGCCGATCTTGTCGGTAAGGCGTTTGTCAAGACCACGCAGCATTGCGCCGCCGCCTGCGAGCCATATGCCGTTGCGCACTATATCGGCGTAAAGTTCCGGCGGTGTCTGTTCGAGGGCGCTGAGCACGGCAGTCTCGATTTTCGTTACCGATTTCTCTATACAGTGGGATATTTCCTGATAGGAGACCGGAATTTCCATCGGGAGGGCAGTCATCTGGTTGGGGCCATGTACGACAAAGTCCTCCGGCGGATTCTCCAGTTCGGTAAGCGCTGATCCGACATTCATCTTGATCAGTTCGGCCGTGCGCTCGCCGACACGCACATTGTGGGCGCGGCGCATGTGCCCCTGGATATCTTCCGTAAGGTCGTCGCCTGCTATCTGTATGCTGCGGTTGCTGACGATGCCTCCCAGGGATATTACTGCGATCTCGGTGGTTCCGCCGCCTATGTCCACAATCATGTTTCCTTCGGGAGCCTCTACATCAAGACCGATGCCGAGGGCGGCTGCCATAGGCTCGTAGATCATGTAGACGTCGCGGCCGCCGGCATGTTCCGACGAGTCGCGCACGGCCCTGATCTCGACTTCGGTCGATCCCGACGGGATGCCGACCACCATGCGCAGGGAAGGGGAGAACCAGTTGCTTTTCGAGCTTGCCTTTTTGATGAGGCCGCGGATCATAAGCTCGGCTGCGTTGAAGTCTGCGATCACGCCTTTACGCAGGGGGCGCACGGTGCGTATACCCGCAGGCTCGCGTCCCTGCATCAGCTGCGCTTCCTTGCCGACGGCGATGAGTTTGTCGTTGCGGTCAAGGGCTACGATCGACGGCTCGTCGATCACAATCTTGTCATTGTGTATGATGACGGTGTTTGCTGTGCCGAGGTCAATCGCTATTTCTTTGGTTAGTGAGAATAATCTCATGTCTGTTGTCTGGTTTTATGATGGGATATGCCGGAGAAATGCCGAATGCATACTCCGGTATATCCCGGTTGCTATGTCTCCGTTGTTAGTGTTTGAAGTGACGGAAGCCGGTCATGACCATAGCCACACCGTTTTCGTCGCAATATTTGATGGAGTCATTGTCGCGGATAGAGCCGCCGGGCTGTATCACCGCGTCAATGCCGGCGTTGTGGGCTATTTCAACACAATCGGCGAAGGGGAAGAAAGCGTCCGATGCCATTACAGCCCCGTTGAGATCAAAGTTGAAGGTATGGGCTTTCTCGATTGCCTGGCGGAGTGCGTCTACACGTGAGGTCTGACCTACGCCGGCAGCACACAGCTGTTTGTTTTTCGCGAGAACGATGGCGTTGCTTTTGCAGTGCTTCACCAGTTTGTTGGCGAAAAGGAGATCTTCAACACGGTCTTCGTTTACCTGGGCTGTGGTGACAGTGCGAAGGTCTTCGGCTGTTTCGGTATGGAGGTCGCGTTGCTGCACGAGAGCGCCGTTGAGGACAGAGCGGAACTGGCGCACGGTCTCGAGTTTGGCTTTCTGACGCAGTATGATACGGTTTTTCTTCTGTTCGAGTATTCCGAGTGCTTCCGGTTCATATTCGGGAGCGATTATCACTTCAAAGAAGATCTTGTTTATCTCTTCGGCAGTGGCGCCGTCGATTGTGCCGTTGGTGATGAGGACACCTCCGAAAGCTGATACGGGATCCCCTGCAAGGGCGTCTTTCCACGCTTCGAGTATGGTAGGACGTGAAGCCACGCCGCATGCGTTGTTGTGCTTGAGTATGGCGAACGTAGGCTCTGTGAACTCTGCCATGAGTGTGGTGGCGGCGTCGATGTCAAGCAGATTGTTGTATGAGATCTCTTTGCCGTGGATCTGTTCGAAAAGCTGATCCAGGCGTCCGAAGAAATATCCCTTCTGATGGGGGTTTTCCCCATAGCGCATGGTCTTTTCGCCATCGATGGCGATACGGAGAGCTGACGGATTCTCTTCGCCGTCGAAGTAGGTGAAGATAGCGCTGTCGTATGCCGATGATACAGCGAAGGCTTCTTTTGCGAACCAGCGGCGGTCGGCAAGTGTGGTCTTGGCGCCGTTTTCAGCGAGGATGCGGCGGAGAGGCTCATACTGCATTTTGCTGGGCACGATCACAACGTCGTTGAAGTTCTTCGCGGCGGCACGGATAAGCGAGATGCCGCCTATATCTATTTTTTCAATGATATCTTCTTCTGATGCTCCGGAGGCCACGGTCTCCTCAAAAGGATACAGGTCTACTATTACCAGGTCGATAGACGGAATCTCGTATTGAGCGGTCTCTTTCTGGTCGGTTTCGTTGTCGCGGCGGTTGAGGATGCCACCGAAAACTTTGGGATGCAGCGTCTTGACACGGCCTCCGAGAATCGAGGGGTATGTGGTAAGATCCTCGACTGCGTCGCAGGGGTATCCTAATTTTTCAATAAAACTGCGTGTACCTCCTGTAGAAAGAAACTTTACTCCGTTGTCATGGAGCAATTTGAGAATTTCGTCTAATCCGTCTTTATGAAAGACTGATACGAGAGCGGTTTTAATATCTTTAATATCTGCCATTTGATAAATATGATTTGCGAGGTAGATTTTCAAGCTGCAAAGTTACTAAAAATGCAACAGAGCCCCAACGGTTTTACGATTAAATGATGGAGCCTGTGATATTGAAATAGTTTAAAAAATGTGAAACGGCTGTGACGGCTTTTTATGCGAACCATCGTGTGGCAGATTCTGTTATTCTAATAAACTATAAATATTATGAAGAAAATCGGTATATTTTACGGCTCCACAACCGGAACCACCAAAAAGATAGCTCATGATATAGCACGTGTGCTCGGTGTAAAAGATGCGGATGTGCATGATGTGGCATCAACCGCCCCCTCGTTGTCGGGCGAATATGACATTCTTGTGTTAGGTTCAAGTACATGGAATGACGGCGAACTTCAGGATGACTGGTATGACTTCATCGCCGGTCTTTCTGTGCTTGATTTACGTGATAAAGAGGTGGCTGTTTTCGGTTGTGGAGATGAAACGATGAGCCACACTTTCTGCTCGGCTGTAGGGGAGATCCATGACAGACTTAAAGATACAGGCGCCAGACTCATAGCTCCGTATAATGTGGTGGGATACCATTTTGAACATTCTGCCGCCGTACCCGAGAACGATGTGGAGGCAGAAGGGCTGCTCCTTGACGAAGTAAATCATCCTG
>CADFRV010000104.1 GCA_902836725.1 Muribaculaceae bacterium | reverse complement strand
GACCTGCCGATGCTCTCCACTGCCGGCCTGGGAGTGGCTTTCCACGCCAAACCGAAGGTAAAGGCCACCGCCAAACAGTCGATATCAACCATCGGCATCGACGGCGTGCTCTATTTCCTCGGCTTCAAAGACTCCTATATTTCCTGATCAGTAACCCTACAATATCCATTTAAATTGATAGACAAAGGAACTTTCGGCACGCTCAAGGCGCTTTACCACACATTCGGATGCAAGCTGAACTTCGCCGAGACCTCCACGGTGGCCAGAACATTCGCCGGGGCGGGAATCACACGCGTCAGCGGCGGCGAGACACCCGACATCATCGTGATCAACACCTGCAGTGTCACCGAACTCGCCGACAAGAAATGCCGCCAGACCATACGTTCCTTTCACCGCCGTTACCCAAAGGCCGACATACTTGTCACCGGATGCTACGCACAGCTAAAACCCGAGGAGGTGGCGTCGCTCGACGGGGTGGCCATAGTGGCCGGCAACGACCGCAAAGGGGAACTGACCGCGTTTCTTGACGAATGGCTCGCATCGCGCCGTCCGCGCAGCTATGTGCAGCCCGCCGCCGACATGCACACCTTCACCCCCTCATGCTCCCGGGGTGACCGCACCCGCTATTTCCTGAAAGTGCAGGACGGGTGCGACTACTGGTGCACATACTGCACCATTCCCGCCGCCCGCGGCCGCAGCCGCTCGGGCACAGTGGAGCAGATGGTGGCGCAGGCACGGGAGGCAGCCGCCAACGGAGGCAAAGAGATCGTAATCACCGGAGTGAACATAGGCGATTTCGGGAAACGGGTGGAACGCACCGGCGCCGACGGCACACGCTCGCTCGAAAAGGGCACCGAGACATTCCTCGACCTCATCCGAGAGCTTGACAAAGTGGAGGGGATAGAGCGTTACCGCATATCATCAATAGAGCCGAACCTGCTTACCGACGAAATCATCGAGTTCTGTGCCCGGTCACGCCGCTTCATGCCCCATTTCCATATACCGCTGCAGTGCGGATCCGACGAAGTATTGCGCCTGATGCACCGCCACTATGACACGGCGCTCTTCCGCCACAAGATAGAACGGATAAAAGAGCTTATACCCCACGCTTTCATCGGCGTGGATCTCATAGCGGGAGCGCGTGGAGAGACCCGGGAGGAATTTGAAAAATCAAGGGAATTCCTGCGCGGTCTCCCGGTAACACGCCTCCATATCTTCCCATACTCCGAGCGCCCCGGCACAAAAGCGCTGTCCATAGAGCACACTGTGAGCCAGGAGGAAAAACACCGCCGCGTCAACGAAATGCTTCACATCTCGGAAGAGAAGATGCGCGAATTCGCATCGCAGTTCATAGGCACAGTGCGTCCAGTGCTGCTTGAGCATGGCAAGCCGGGAGCACCCATGAGCGGATTCACAGACAACTATCTGAAAGTAAGCGTGGAGGCGCCCGCCTCGCTTGACAACACCATAGTGGGAGTGCGTCTGCTTGATCTGCTCCCCACAGATATCGGCGACTGCCATGTGCGCGGAGAGCTTGCACCACTCCCCTAAACCATCCCGAAACAATGGCAGACACAGACCAGACCAGATCATACCGTATCGTCCGCGCGCTTCTTACCACAGTTGCGCGTCTCCCCATGTGGGTGCTGTACGGCATCAGCGACATATTTTTCGTAACAGTCTGCTATCTCGCAAGATACCGCAGAAAGATCGTCACGAGAAACCTGCAGGATTCATTTCCCGATCTCCCCGCCAAGGAGATACGGCGCATACGGCGTCAGTTCTACCGCAATTTCACCGATTATATCTTCGAGACTATAAAGCTGTTTCACATCTCCGACGACGAGATGCGGCGCCGCATGACATTCGGCGGCATCGAGAATGTGGACCGCCTGCTCTCGGAGGGACGCCCGATAGTGGCCTATTTCTCGCATTGCGGCAACTGGGAATGGGTGCCGTCCATAACACTTTGGAGCGGGATAGCACCCGGCGGGAAAGATGCGGAATTCTGCCAAGTCTACCGGCCGTTGCGCAATGAGCTGATGGACACCATAATGCTCCGCCTGCGCAGCCGCTTCGGATCAGTATCGCTGAAAAAGAAACTGGCATTCCTCGACCTCATGCGCTACAAACGTCAGGGCATACCCACAATCACAGGATTCATGAGCGACCAGAAACTCAGTCACGGCGACGAAGGGCACATGGTGAATTTCCTGAATCATCCCACGCCGTTCATTACCGGTACAGAGACAGTGGCCCGGCGCCTCGATGCCGCCGTGGTCTATTTCGACATGAGCAAGAAATCTCGCGGCCATTACCACGTGGAGGTCAGGCTCATCACCGAGCAGCCCCGCGAACTCCCCGACTTCGCCCTCACCGACCGCTACGCCTCCCTCCTCAGCCGCACCATCCGCCGCAACCCATCAATCTGGCTATGGTCCCACAACCGTTGGCGCATAAAATGAGAAGTAGAGAAGCAAGAGCATCAGAAGTCAAGCAGGAATACTTTTGATAATCCTGAACTCTAGGATATTTTTGACTGATCTATAACTTCCGGCTCTCTGCGTACTCTTTCACTTATGACAACTATTCTTGCTTACATTCTTCCGCTCTAACTTCTAATGCTCTAAATTTTGGTATCAGTAATCATACTCAACTGGAACGGAGCCACGCTCCTTGAAGAATTCCTTCCTTCGGTGGTCGACAACACCCCCGAGGGGATGGCCGAGATAATTGTGGCCGACAACGGAAGCACCGACAACTCACTGCAGATACTGAAAGAAAAATTCCCTACCGTCAAGGTATGGGCTTTCGGGGAGAACCTCGGCTTCGCAGGAGGGTACAACAAGGCGTTATCCATGACTGACAGCGAATACACCGTACTGCTGAACTCCGATGTGGCGGTGCCCCGTGGATGGCTCGAACCGCTGATAGACGCAATGGACGAGAATCCCGAGCTGGGAGCCTGTCAGCCCAAAGTGCTCAGCTACAAGAACCCGACGGAATTCGAATATGCCGGGGCATCCGGCGGATTTCTCGACCGCAACGGCTACCCTTACTGCCGCGGACGCATTTTCGGCTCCATAGAGACTGACCGGGGACAGTATGACACCCCTATCCCCATCTTCTGGGCCACAGGGGCGGCACTTATGATACGCACTGAGCTTTACAGGCGTGTGGGAGGCCTTGACCGGGAGTTTTTCGCCCATATGGAGGAGATCGACCTCTGCTGGAGGCTCCGCCTTGCAGGGTACGTGATAGCCGCCATCCCGGCATCGCGGGTGTTCCATCTCGGAGGGGGAAGCCTGCCGGCATCGAACCCGCGCAAGACATATCTCAATTTCCGGAACAATCTGCTGCTGCTCCACAAGAATCTGCCGACGCGCGACGTGCGTGCCACACTCTTTCGCCGACGCCTCCTCGACACCCTCGCATGGGCGAAATTCATATTGTCGCTTGATTTCCGCAATGCCGCCGCCATACTGCGCGCGCACCGCGATTTCCGCACCATGAGGCGTGCATACACCTCGCATCCCGACCGCAATCTGCTGCGCGAGCCGATGTCGCGCACCAACATACTCACGGCATATTATCTCCGCTGCATACGCCGCTACTCCAAACTGCCGTCACAAAACTGACCAATCATGCGCACACTGCTTAAAATAATCGGCGGACTGCTGATCGGCATCCTGATCGGACTTCTCCTCAGCACTGCCGGAATAGTGCTTTTCACAGATACGTCACTTGAGGAATTTCTCTCCGCATTCGGAAAACTGGAACCGGGAGAAGGCATACTTTCCATCATTACCGGTATAGGGGCGTTAATCGTATCGCTTTTCCTCCTGGTAACCATCCATGAAGGGGGGCACCTCGTGTGCGGACTGCTCAGCGGATATCGCTTCGTGTCGTTCCGCCTGTTCAATCTCACTGTCATACGCTCGGAAGGCAGGCTCCGGGTAAAACATTTCGCAGTCGCGGGGACGGGTGGCCAATGCCTCCTGTCACCACCCGATCTGCCCCTGAAAGATATACCTGTCGTATGGTACAACTTCGGCGGCATACTTGCCAACATAGTGGCGGGATTGCTTGTTCTCCCCCTCCTCCGGATCCATACCCTTCCCCCTCTGTTATATGAGTCTGTGGTGATATTCCTCCTTACCGATCTTTTCCTGATCCTGACCAACGGCATACCCATGCAGGCCGGAGGGATAGGCAACGACGCATACAACATAATCATGCTCCGGAAAAACGAAAAGAGCAAGAGCGCCCTCATGCTGCAGCTGCGCAGCAACGCCCTGATACAGGAAGGAGTGCGCCCGAAGGATATGCCTGCCGAATGGTTCGTGACGGAGGGTGAACCGGACTATCGCAATCCGCTCGAGGTCTCCATACCGCTCATGGAGGCATCGCGGCTCATCGACGAAATGAAATGGGATGAAGCCCATGCCGCGTTCGGGCGCATCTACAGCCACAAAACGGAACTCATGCCCCTCTACGCTATGGAGACGGCGTGTGAACTGGTATTCACATCGCTTGTGACAGGAGATACCGGCCGTGCGCGCGAGCTTTACGACACAAAGCTAAAACGGTATATCGAGGCATACCGCAAAGTCATGTCTTCAAAAGAGCGCATACTCTGTGCCGTCGCCCTCCACCTGGAAAACGACCCCGGCAAAGCCCGCTCCATTTACGACACCCTGTCCAAACGTCGTGACAGCTATCTGCTCCAGGGTGAGGTGAAAAGCGACCTGGCCGTTATGGACGCCATGTTGAACAACATCTGACACCTCCTCCCGTCAATCCATACAAAACATGCCGGTGTGCCAAAATCCGCGGATTATGACACACCGGCATAATTATAATATTCCTCTTTATTTCGGGAGGTGGAAGACGGTAGAGAGTTCCGTCATCTGGGCGTCAGACATGCCGTCGGGGACAAATCCCATGGAGCGGGCACACATATAGATGTTAGCGCTCTTGTTGAGCACATCCACCTGGTCGAAAGCCGACATTATGTCGCTCTCCACGGCGAACACACCATGCTTCTCCCACATCACCACATCATAATCGTCGTCGATGGCCTTGATCGTGGCATCTGCCAGTGCCGTAGAAGAGGGGAGCATGTAAGGCACCATCCCAAGTCCGCGGGGAGCGAAAGCCTTGGTTTCAGGAATCATCGACCATAGTATGCGGGTGAGCACATCTTTTTTCAGGAATTCAAGATTATGGCTCATGGCCACAAGCTCAATCGGGTGGGTGTGGAGCGACGCCTTGTAAGGCGACCCCTTCCCTATCAGATAATTGTGCACGGCCAGATGCGACGGCAGTTCAGAAGTAGGCATCACCGGATTGTCGGCGATGATCTCATAATGGGCGCAATCGTCGAGAATGCGTATTATCGACCCGTTTTCCATCGGATAGCGCGCCAGATCGCGCATCCTTTTCTGCGTGCCCTTGCAGAAGAAGAAACACCCTTTGAGATGAGGGAGTGTCATCCCTATTTCCAGGGGTGCACTGATGGCGGGCATACGGCGCATTTCATCATCGGCATACTCCGTGATGTTCACTGTGATGTTTCCGCCGTTGCGCTCGGCCCATCCTTTCTGCCAGAGATATCCGGCTGTCTCAGCTATCTGCCATACCTCGCGGCTGAGAGCCGGTCTGTTATCCAATATTGACATTTCCGTAAAAGTAACTTTTTAGAATACGTCCGATGATATATCAGACGCATTCATTTATTATTCATTTCAGTTTGAGGAAAGCAGCTGCGGCAGGAAAGTCGACACAATCAGCACGACGATCCCGGCCACAAGCACTCCCACGGTCTTGCTCCCGCAGCCTTTCCACTCCTTGAGAATGATGCCCCAGACATTGGAGAATACCACATTCAAGGCCATGAGTATGCACCATGCGAAAGCAAAAAGCGCCGGGGAACCGGTAAGAAATCCCTTACCGAGCGAAAGTCCGAAGAACTGGCTGTACCATAGCGCGCCGGCCAGTAGGCAGAACACCAGATTGTTCATCCACACCGACCCCTTGAGGTAATCGCCCCATGTGCGGTTGCGGGTATTCTGCACGAAACAGTACACCGCATTGGTGGCAAAACCGCCGAGGGTCACAAGCAGTGTGGCGGGTAGGGTCTCGAACATCGGGTCAACCCCCTCATACCGTATCTCGCCACCAACGGCAAGCCCTATGGCGAAGCAGGCGCTCATGAGCCCGCACAGCAGCGCCACAGCGATACCTTTCGGGAAATTGAACTCCTTCACCGCGGCTTTTTTCTCCTCCTCGCTGAGCGAAGCCGATTTCATGGAACCTGCCACACCGATGATAGCGATACCTGCAAGCGTCACCACCACGCCTATGATCACCGAGGAGGTGAGAGTTGCGAGCATCCCCTGTCCCGGGTAGAGCATGTTGAGCACCACGGGGCCGAGCACTGTGCCCAGTCCGGCACACGTGCCGAGGGCGATCGACTGCCCCAAGGCCACACCTAGATAGCGCATGGAAAGACCGAAGGTAAGTCCCCCGATACCCCACAGCACGCCGAAGAGCACCGTGAGCCATGTCGCGCCCGGGTTACGCATGAAAAGCCCGATAAGGGAATGCCCTTCAGGCACAGCGAGCATGGCGCCCGCAAGCGGCAGGAGCACCCATGCGAACACACCCTGCACTATCCAGTAGCTTTCCCAGCTCCATGACCGGATCTTGTTGATAGGCACATAGCTGCTCGACTGGAAGAACGCGCCAAGGGCTATGATAAGAAGTCCTATTACAATCTCCATTGTCAGGCGTCTCTATGTGAGGTCACTTCAGCCTCGTATTTCTCGATTTCCGGTATGAAAGTCTCCCCTACAGGCACATTGTTGCGCAGGCAGAACATGTCGTATACGGCATTCCACGGGAGGTTCTTGCACTCCTCGAGCAGAGCCAGACGCTGGAATTTCTTGTCGTCAAGCTCATACCGGCGCAGTGTCTCCACCGGTTCGAGCAGGGCGCGGAGCATGCACTTCTGGGCGGCTCTCGAGCCTATGACATAAGCGCCGATGCGGTTGAGTGTGCCGTCGAAATAGTCCAGGCCGTAATGCACACGGTTGAGGGCGCCGGCACGCACGATCTCGCTGAACAGTTCCATAGTCGGATCATCCATGATGGTCACATGGTCTGAATCCCAGCGCACCGGGCGGCTCACATGGAGCATAAGCTCAGGCACGAACAGAAGCATGGAGGATACCTTGTCGGCCACACTCTCGGTGGGATGGAAATGGCCGGTGTCAAGGGTTATCATCATGTTGTTTCTCGACGCATAGGCGGTGTAGAAATCGTTTGATCCGACGGTATAGCTTTCAAGGCCGATGCCGAAGACCTTCGACTCCACGCTGTCCTTCATCCAGTCGTATTTATGCTCGAATATGATATCAAGTGATTCCTTAAGCAGCTCGCGGTACATGTAACGGTTGAGCGTAATATCCTTGGAGCCGTCGTGGATCCATGTGTTCAGGATACAGGGATCCTGCTGTGCCTCGCCGATGGCCTGCGAGATGGCGCGGCAACGGCGTGAATGCTCGATCCAGAAATCACGGATCCCCTTGTCGGGATTCGACAGTGTGAGATCACCGCTTTTGGGGTGTGAGAAAGAGGTTGAGTTGAAGTCGAGTTTTATGTCGTTGGCTTTGCCCCAGTCGATCCAGCTGCGGAAGTGATCCACAGTCACCTCGTCGCGGTCCACGAACTTACCGCCGAAATCGCCGTAGATCTCATGCAGGTTGAGGCGGTGGCGCCCCGGTATCAGGCTCATGGCATAAAGTATGTCGGAGCGCAGCTCATCGATGTTGCGTGCCTTTCCGGGATAGTTGCCGTTTACCTGGATACCTCCCGTAAGTTCGCCACCCTGGTTCTCGAATCCGGCAACATCGTCGGCCTGCCAGCAGTGCATGCTGAGGTGGAAATCCTGCATCTGTGCAAGTACTTTCTCTGTATCAACACCGATAGCGGCGTAACGCTCACGGGCTATCTCATATGCCCGTGTAATAAGTTCCTCTTTCATTTGTTTATACGTGGTAAATAGGTTTTGGTTTCTGTTGAATTGACTGCGACATCGCGCATCTGCTGCAGGCCCAGGAGCATACCGGCCGCACGCAACTGCACGAGCACATTTCCAAGAGCCGTGCATTCGGCGGGACCGGCCACCACAGGTATTCCTGTCTCGTCCGCGGCATACTGCATCAGATAGGGGTTCTGCGAGCCACCTCCGATGATGTGCAGTCTCCTGATATCGGCATCTGACACATCCTTAAGCCATCCAAGCACCTCGCGGTAGCGTGCGGCGAGACTGCGGAAAATCACCTGCACATAGTCGGCCGTGGTAGCCGGCACCTCCTGGCCGGTATTGCGGCAATATTCGGCTATCGCCTGTGTCATGGAGGCGGGATTGGCAAACGCGGGATCATCAGGATTTATCAGACTGCGGCACTCCGACTCCCGGCAGAGAGCTGCCAGAGCAGCCACATCGGCGGGCGCGTACATGAATTCCTCGCGACAACGCTCGAAAATCCATAACCCGCAGATATTTTTC
>CADFRV010000103.1 GCA_902836725.1 Muribaculaceae bacterium | reverse complement strand
CAGTATCAGGATCAGGAAACCCTCGGATATGAGGCGCCCGAAAATCTGGCGATTGGTGGCACCGTTGACTTTGCGAATGGCTATCTCGCTGACCCTCTGCTGTGTGCGGAACCAGAACGCTCCGAGCAACCCGAGATATATGCTCATCAGAAGGAATACCATCATAAAGATATAGTAATAAAGTTCCTTCCAGTAGTTGGCCTCCACAGACTTTTGCAGATCGTCGAATGATGTCACATTCCTGACAAATCTGTTGCCTACGGTAAACATACTCTGGCTGTCAGCCGTCACATGGTCCTTGAAATCGGCCACAGCCTCGGGGAAAACACGCACGAGAATATTGTCAGCATCATACAACTCTTCAGGTTTCGACGCCACAATCACGGCTTCCTGCGGTTCCTCGAAGTTCATGCGTTTAAACGGTTTGATGATGCCTGTGACCACACGGGTAATACTGTCGCCCGGCAATTTGTACCGGCGTCCCATCAGCTCGCGCGCGCTTGAATTGAGATATTTCTCCCACATCTCATAATCCCATGTCAGTTCATCGTTATCATTCATCCTGTATTTATACGGCACATTGTCGGACAGGAAGATTGAACCATAGCGGAACTTTTCGCTCATCTCTTCGGGTGTCTCGCCGTCGACGCCTGGGATACGCAATACTTTGAAAAACTCGGGATCCACAAAATGATATGCAACCATAAAAGACAGTGAATCCGCCTCCACATCACACAGATTGCCATTCCACATGCTTTGCATATGCGGTACAGACCCGGTATGCGCCACAAGCGACGCATGCTGCACTCCGGGATAATCGCGCAGACGCTTCACTATAGTCTGCACCTCATTGCAGCGCGTTTCATTATCGCCGGGAATGCCGTCATGGCTCTCGGTGGCAAGTTCAATATAGAAACAGTTCTCGGTGTTGTAGCTGTTGGGCATATGCAACTGCTGCCATACCACCACAAAGTTGTCGAAGATATACCACAGGGCGGTGCTTACAACAAGCAACTCTATCCCGAGCCACAGATTGCTCCGCCATTCATTCTTTATCTGGGTGAATAATTTCCTTTTCATAATGATCATGATTTATTTCTGTAATCCCCCTATGGCCTCCACAGGATTCAGTCTGGCAGCGCGCCATGCAGGCACACCGTTGCTCAACAGGTTGAGCACGAAACATGCGCCGACAGTATAGAGAGCTATTCTCCAGTCGAGAAGTGTGGCAATGCTCACGAAAGAGCCACTGGCCGCCCCGTCGTAGTTGGACCATAGGTAATCGGCAGACAGCCATACAAAAACAAGGCTCGCCAACATCCCCACTACTCCTCCTGCCAGAGTGAGGAAGAAATTCTCGGTCAGGATCTCGCGTATCATCCTCCCGCGGGTGCAGCCGAACGCCCTTCGCACCCCGATCTCCTTTATCCGGCGGCGCAGACGGCTCTGTGTCATGTTGCTTATATTGATCGCAGGCACAAGCAGCAGAATTACGATCACGGTATAGAACTTCACTTTATCCATATCCACGCCGTCCCTGAAGCCGTTCCACATGGCGGTGCGGAATTCCGATACCAGATATGGCGCCCCGAGATCGGAATGCTCCATATTCACATCCTTGAGACGCTTGTTCACTATCTCACGCCGGCGCAGATATTCCGCCCTCACCTCCTCGCGTCTCCCCTCACGGTCGGCGAGTATCACACCGTTGACACTCCCGGTGATATTGTCATCTGTAGTCCTGCCCATGGCAGAAAGCGGAAGCCAAAGCTGCCCGTAAGCCGTATCTGCCACCGTGGGCACATCCCTTACCACACCGACAACCTTAAAGGGCTGATAGGGGGGAAACCTGTTTATTGTTATCTCACGTCCTACGGCACCGTCGACGCTGCCGAACATCCTGCGGGCCACCTCCTCCGTGATCACGGCCGTTCTTCCCCCCGACACATATTCTTCAGTGGTAAACGGACGTCCTGCGAGAAATGTGAAATCGAAGACCTTCCAGAAACCGTCGTTCACCTCGCGGCAGTCGACCATAAGCTGTTTACGGTCGCCCCACACCATCTGCGGACGGCACCCCTGTGAGTATATGGCAAACGCCTCCATTCCGGGTATACTGTCGAAAAGCTCGCAAATCGTCCGATAGGGGTAAGGTGTCTGGAAAGTCCTTCCCGCATTGTAATCGATACCCTTAAGTTCCTGACGACCGGTGTAAAGGAACCGCGCACGATTGCTTTCGGGTGCAAGCGGCATCACTTTCACACCCTCCATCATCATTGCAACCATAATGAGAAACAGCGACAGAGCCGTGCCTGTAATGGTTACTATTCCGAAAAGCGGAGCCGAGCGCAGCTCGCTCCACAACTGTTTGATATATCGCATAAAACAGATTTTTTTAGAAGAAAGAGCATTTTTATCAGAGAATCATTTTTAAATCAGAGATATCAGAGGAATCAGAGACATCAGAGCCATCAAACCTCTTTTTTCTCAATTTCCTAATTTCTCCTTTTCTTTTTTCTCAATTTCTCACTTTCCTGGGTACCAGAACAAAAGTATTCTTGCTTGACTTCTAATGCTCTGACTTCTTACTTCTACTTTTCCCCCTGATCACCCTATCTGGCGGCCGTCAAGGAAACGGATTATTCTCTCGGTGTCGCGCGCCTGCTCCTCGTTGTGGGTCACCATCACCACAGTGCGGCCATCCTCCTTGTTGAGGCGATGGAGTATCTCCATCACCTCGGCACCCATGCGGGTATCGAGGTTGCCGGTAGGCTCGTCGGCGAGGATTATGTCGGGGTTGCCGACAATGGCACGCGCAATGGCCACACGCTGGCACTGACCGCCGGAAAGCTGCGCCGGCATATGGCGCATGCGGTGGGAAAGCCCCACACGCTCCAGCACTTCGCGCACCCGCTCGCGTCGCTCAGAAGCGCTTACGCCGGAACGGTAGATCAGCGGCAGCTCCACGTTATCGGTCACATTCAGCGAGGGTATGAGGTGGAAACTCTGGAACACGAAGCCGAGCCGCGCGTTGCGCATGGCGGTCTTGGAGGCATCCCCGAGGGTATCGGTCCTGATCCCGTCTATCTCCACAACACCGGTGGTGGGTGTGTCCAACAGCCCTATGATATTGAGTAGTGTCGATTTACCGCACCCCGAGGGGCCCATTACGCTCACGAATTCACCTTTGTTGATCTCAAGGTTTACTTTTTCCAGGGCAAGCGTCTCTATCTCGCTCGTTCTGTAAAGTTTGCTTACATCAGTCAGTTTTATCATAATGAAAATTTTTTAATCAAGTTTTTTTGGAAGCAGGAAGCATGGTTGCATGAGAGACAGAAAAATCAGAGGTATCAGAGGAATCAGAGACATCAGCAAAACTATTCTTGCTTGACTTCTCCCGCTCTTACTTCTATTTTCTCAATTTCTTCTATTTCCTCAACTTCAGCTGCTTGCGCGATTTGTAATCGGTCATGTCGCTGACGACTACGCGCTCGCCGGGGGAAAGCCCCTCTTTCACCACCACGTAATCGTAGTTGGCGGCGCCGAGCACCACAGAGCGGCGCACAAGGTTGTCGGAACCTTCCATCACAAACATGTCATAGCGGCCTTCACCTTTATAATATGATCCTGCCGGAATGCGCACCACATCGTCGTAGACCTCGCACAGGATATAGACATCGGTTTTCAGCCCCGAGCGGAGCCCCTCGGAATCGTCATCGTCAAGCGCCACAGAGAAAGATATGGCGCCATCCTTCGACTGCGGTGTGATGCGGACAACTGTGCCGGGAATCATTTTCGAGCCGACACGCACCATCACCCGTCCGCCAACCGCGATACGCGAGGCATAACTGTCCACAACTTCCCCCTCCACCTTGAATCTCGACAGATCCGACAGCACCGCCACCCGTTCGCCGGCGGCGATGCGGCTCCCGATCTGGCCGTAAAGGAATGTGACAGTGCCGGCACGCGGGGCGCGCAGACTGGCATCCTCAAATGTGCGGCGTTTCTCGGCCATGTTGCGGTCGAAAATCTCAAGTTCGAGGCGTTTCATCTCCAGTGCTGCCTCGCCGGTTTTCCGGGCATTCTCAAGGCGTTGCCGCAGTTGGGAAAGTTCGAGGCACCCGGTGCTGTGGGCCAGTTCGGCCTGGCGCACGCGGTCGCCTGTACCTGATCCGATGCTGTCGAGGCGCCGCTCGTTGGCCACCTCCACCGCCAGGCGGTTCACCGCCATCTCCTTTACCTTTACCTGCATCTCGAGGTCAGAGAGCTGCGTGCGGTGGTCGAGTACAGCCTGTTCCATCTCATACAGCTTGCTTGTGCGCTGGTCGGCAAGCTGTGCAAGCTCGGTCTCCACTGTGCGCAGATCGAGGCGCATGAGGGGTGTACCCTCCTCTACCTTGTCACCCTCGCGGCAGAAAAGCTCCACCAGGCGCGAATCAACCGGTGAGTTGATGACCTGCTCGAAACCGGGGAGCACACGTCCCGAGGCGTTGACGGTGGTTTCCACCTGGCCGCGGTCCACGCTTCCGAAACGCAAGGCTCCCATTTTTACCGACGGCTGCACAAGCGACATGGCGCCCACGACGCATGCCACGAGCGCCACTGCGGGGATGCAGATTTTCACGATGCGGCGTATGCGAATGCGGCGGCGCTCGGCCTGCGGTATCTCTCTATCCATAATCTTTATGTTTTTTCAGGATTGGATTGTTATGCCTTTCATATATGCCAGAAGCGTGCCAAAAATGTAATATGCTGGGGATGTGACGGTTGCCCGTCACACACATGCGGCCTGCTGTCCGTTATCGGACAGCAGGCCGTACAGAGGGGCATACAGGGGGGGTATAGGGCGAGCACAAAAAAGCCGGGCATCAGGCGCCCGGCTTTTAGGATATCATTTGCTTTCTTCGTATGGGGACAGGCCGTGAGGAACGGCCGGCGGGAAGAGATCAGAGCTGTGTGGCGGGATCAAGGTTGGCGCCCTCGATATCGCGGAAATAGCGATAGGTCTGCACCTTAAGCTCATCGCAGGCGGGATCGTCGGCCACGATGATAGCCTTGGGGTGCATCTGGAGCGCCGAGATGGTCCACATCTGTGTGATGCCACCCTCCACACCGTGACGCAGGGCGCGGGCCTTGTTGTGGCCGTTGACGAGCAGGAGCACGCTGCGGGCGTCCATTACGGTGCCGACACCAACGGTGAGGGCGGTCTTCGGCACGAGGTTCACGTCGTTGTCGAAGAAACGCGAGTTGGCGATAATGGTGTCGTGTGTGAGTGTTTTCTGGCGTGTGCGCGATGTCAGCGATGATCCCGGCTCATTGAAGGCGATGTGGCCGTCGGGACCGACGCCACCCATGAACAGCTCTATGCCGCCGTAGCTGCGGATTTTCTCTTCGAAACGGGCGCATTCGGCGGCGAGGTCGGGGGCGTTGCCGTTGAGTATGTTCACATTTTCGCGCTGTATGTCGATATGGCTGAAGAAATTGTTCCACATGAAGCTGTGGTAGCTTTCGGGATGCTCCTCGGGGAGACCGCAGTACTCGTCCATGTTGAAGGTAACCACGTTGCGGAACGACACCTTACCCGCCTTGTTCAGCTCCACAAGTGCGCGGTACATGCCCAGAGGGGAGCTGCCAGTCGGGCATCCGAGCACGAAGGGGCGCTCGGGCGTGGGAGCGAATTCGTTTATGCGTGCGGCCACATAGTTTGCGGCCCACTGCGAGAGCTTTTCATAGTTCTCCTGGATAATAAGTCTCATCTATCTCCTGTATTAAGTTATTTTAAGATTTGATTCTAAGTAAAATATGCCCCGGAAGCGTATAAGTATATAGGGAGGCATTCCATGTCGCATTATCGAACGCAAAATGCATTGGCCGGAATTTTTGCAAAGATACGAAATATTTCGGTTATTTCCTTAACTTTACGCACACTATCATCATCGACAATATGAAAACCAACTTGAGTTCCCAGATAAAACTGGACCGTATCCCCCGCCGCTATTATGCCCCGCAGGGTGACATAGAGATCGCGGCGCTCACCCGCCAGGAAAAAGTATACACCCGAATATTCGAGACTTCGGCCGACGGCAGCGCCTATGTGGCGCGCCACATAGCCGACATAATATCCCGCAGCGTGGCAGCCCGTGGCCGCTGTGTGATGGCTCTCGGCGCCGGCCGCGCCACCCACAACGTATATACCCACCTCATCGCCATGTATGAGCGGGGGGAGGTGAGCTTCAGCAAAGTCACGGTGTTCAACCTCTCTGAATTCTTCCCTCTGATACCCGACGGCCCCTCCACCCTGGCACGGCTCAGGGAGGTTTTTCTTGACCATGTGGATGTGCGCCCCGAGAATATCCACTCCATCAACCCGGCCGTGACGATGGAGAGCATGTTCGACTACTGCAAGGAGTATGAGCGCAAGATCAGCGACTGCGGCGGCCTTGACCTCACCGTGTGCGAGATAGGTCCCGGCGGCTCCCTGGCTTTCAACGAGCCGGGATCGCGCTCCACGAGCCTCTGCCGCCTCGTGCTGCTCGGCGCCGAGACACGCCACGAGATACAGAGCGCCTACGCCTGCGACGAGTGCCCCGCCACCGCCATAACCCTCGGCCTGGGCAACATCCTCGCCTCCACCCGCATCATATGCATGGCCTGGGGTGAGAACATCTCGCGCGTCATAGAGAAAGCCGTGGAGGGACCGGTGACCGACAATGTTCCGGCATCGTTCCTGCAGCTCCACAACCATGCCCGAATAGTGCTCGACCTCGGCGCCGCCGACGACCTCACCCGCATCTCGCACCCCTGGAAGGTGACCTCCTGCGAGTGGAACCCCAAACTGATACGCCGCGCCATCGTGTGGCTCTGCACACAGACCGGCAAACCGATCCTGAAACTCACCGACAAGGACTACATTGACTGGGGTCTTGGTGAACTGGTGGCCCTCTACGGATCGGCATACAATGTGAACATAAAGGTGTTCAACGAACTGCAGCATACCATCACCGGATGGCCGGGGGGGAAGCCGAACGCCGACGATTCGTCGCGCCCGGAGCGTGCCGTCCCATACCCCAAGCGCGTGATAGTCTTCTCCCCGCACCCCGACGACGATGTGATCTCGATGGGGGGCACCCTCAAACGCCTTGTGGACCAGGGGCACGACGTGCATGTGGCCTACGAGACCTCGGGCAACATAGCCGTGGGCGACGAGGACATGATGCGCTACTTCATGATGATGGACAAGATAGCCCCGATGTTCGGTTTCGCCAACGAGGAGTATCTGCGTCTGAGCCTTGATGTGAGCCGCCTGGTAGCCAACAAGAAAAACGCCAACGAGGTAGACACCCCCGAGGTGCGCGAGATAAAGACCATGATACGCCAGGCCGAAGCCGCCATAGCCTGCAACTACATAGGTGTGAAGCCCGAGAACGTGCACTTCCTGCGTCTCCCTTTCTACGAGACCGGCACCATAAAGAAAGGTGACCTCACGGAAAAGGATGTAGACATAGTGAAGAAACTGCTCGCCGAGGTGAAGCCCCACCAGATATTTGTGGCAGGTGACCTGGCCGATCCCCACGGCACACACCGCATCTGCACCGACGCCGTTCTTGCCGCCATCGACGAGATGAAAAACGAGGCATGGATGAAAGAATGCCGCGTGTGGATGTACCGCGGCGCCTGGGCTGAATGGGAGATAGACCATATAGAGATGGCAGTGCCGATCTCGCCGGAAGAGTTGCGCTTCAAACGCAACTCCATCCTCAAGCACCAGAGCCAGATGGAGAACGCCCCCTTCCTCGGGGAGGATGACCGCCTCTTCTGGCAGCGCGCCGAGGAGCGCAACCGCGCTACCGCCAAGCTCTACGAAGAGCTTGGCATGGCCTCCTACGAGGCCATGGAAGCCTTCGTGGAGTATCATCCTGAGAGTTAGAAGTAAGAAGTAAGAGCAGGAGAAATCAAGCAAGAATACCGCTGATGGCGGTTACCTTTTAAAAATCACCCGGGCGGGGCCAATTTTGGCTCCGCCCGGGTGATTTTTAGGAGTAAGTTATCAGAGAAATCAGAGACATCAGAGGTATCAGAGGAATCAAATTTCTCAATTTCTGATTTCTTTATTTCTCGATTTCCCGCATACCGGAGCCAAAGTATGCTTGCTTGGCTTCTCACGCTCTTACTTCTTACTTCTAATTCTTACTTCTTTTTTCTCAATTTCTCACTCTTCTCTATCACAGCATGGCAGCAATCTGCTTTTCTACAGCTGTGCGGATGAATGAGTTTATCGACATGCCGGCTTGCCTGGCGAGATAGGCCACGCGGGTGTGTATTTCAGGAGTAAGGCGCACGTTAAGCGAACCCGAATAGCTTTTGTGAGGTTCAATACCCTCTTCAGCACAATATGCAAGATAATCGTCAACTGCCTCGTGAAAGGCGTTGGTGAGTTCGGCAACACTCTCCCCCTCAAAATTCACAAGGCCGTCAATACCCTCGATTTTGCCGAAAAAAACACCGTCGGCCTCACTAAATGCCACCGAACCGATAAAATCTTTATATTTCAATGTATTCATATCAGTCCTTCGTTTTTAAGATAATCATAAACCTG
>CADFRV010000102.1 GCA_902836725.1 Muribaculaceae bacterium | reverse complement strand
AGATCGAGACGCCCGGACGTATCCCGCCCCGTGATATCGAGGTGGAAGAAGCCGTGCTTGGCGCACTGATGCTTGAGAGAGACGCGTATACCATCGTCTGCGATCTCCTCAAACCGGAAAGTTTCTACGATCCGAGACATCAACAGATATATTTCGCCATACAACAACTTGGTGCATCCCAACAGCCGATAGATATGCTTACGGTTACGGAGCGCTTGCGTGCAAACGGAGCGCTCGAGGAGGTCGGAGGGCCGGTGTATATATCCTCGCTGACATCCAAAGTTGCTTCGGGAGCCCACGTGGAATTCCATGCACGCATTGTCGCACAGAAATACCTTGCCCGCGAGCTTATCAATTTTTCTTCCAACATCGAGGGGAAAGCATATGACGAAAGCAACGACGTGGACGATCTCCTTCAGGAAGCCGAAGGAAAGCTCTTTGAGATATCCCAGAGAAATGTAAAGAAAGATGTAACCCAGATCAACCCGGTAATCAAACAGGCGATAGCGCAGATCGAGGCGGCCTCAAACCGCGAAAGCGGTCTGTCCGGTCTTGCCACAAACTTCCATGAACTTGACAAACTCACATCCGGCTGGCAGAACTCCGATCTTATAATCATTGCAGCCCGCCCGGCTATGGGTAAGACTGCATTCGTTCTGTCCATGGCGAAAAACATGGCAGTGGACAACAATACGCCAGTGGCGATATTTTCGCTTGAGATGAGCAATGTTCAGCTCGTCAACCGTCTGATAAGCAATGCCTGCGAACTCGAAGGCGAAAAGATCAAGAGCGGACGCCTGGATCAGCCAGACTGGGAAAAGCTGCAGGCCGGTGTAAAACGGCTCTATGACGCCCCCATGTACATTGACGACACCCCTTCGCTTTCGATTTTCGAGCTCAGGACCAAAGCGCGCCGTCTCGTCAGGGAACATAAAGTACGCATACTCATCATTGACTACCTTCAGCTCATGAATGCGTCAGGCATGAAATTCGGCTCCCGCGAACAGGAGGTATCAATGATCTCGCGAAACCTCAAACAGTTGGCAAAAGAGCTGAACATACCGATAATCGCGCTCTCGCAGCTCAACCGATCGGTGGAGAGCCGCGGCACAGACAGTCAGTCAAAACGCCCGCAGCTGAGCGACCTCCGTGAATCCGGCGCGATCGAGCAGGATGCCGACATTGTATGTTTTATCCACCGACCAGAATATTACCTACATTCATCGCAGGATGCTGAGGGCAATGAAATACGAGGACTCGCCCTCTTCATCGTTGCAAAGCACCGTAGCGGTAAAGTGGATGATGTGAAAATGCGTTTTGTAAACCAGTACGCGAGATTCCAGAACTGGGATGAAAATGAACTTACGACACGCACCGTCGTGCCCTCACGTCTTAACAGCGGGGAGGTAACAGCTGATCCCTTCGGTGCCCCCAACCCACTGACCGGTGGAACCGCAGACATATCATACGATAACTCTGCACCGTTCTAATAACATCTCGTCCATCAATCCATCCAACGTTTTCTCAACGGATAACGGCTCGGGTGTATAAGCAGACGCAAGGAGGTGCTATAGTTGAAGTATGCCCATATCCAGTTCACCAGTACGGTAATCTTGTTTCGCATACCCAGAAGCGACATGAGATGTACGAACATCCATGTAAGCCAAGCGAAGAAACCGCTCAGATGTATTTTTTTCAAATCCACGACCGCACGGTTCCTGCCAATTGTGGCCATGGATCCTTTATCGTTATATCTGAACTCTTTCACCCGTGGGACATATGTCTTCCCGGTTGCGTAACAACGCGACTGCTTTTCAAACTCTACAAGATTTCTGGCTACAAGTCTGCCTTCCTGTATCGCCACTTGTGCAAGCTGCGGATGGCCGTTCGGAAAGTTCGGATCGACATTTTCCATAATTGATATATCGCCGAGCGCATATACCCCCTCAAGCCCCTTTACCCGGCAGAAACCGTCCACTTTCCAGCGCCGTCCTCTCCCGAGCACATCCTGAGAGACATCCCGGCCATTGTCACCTGTAATGGCGATGTTCTCTCCCGTTACCCCGGCAGTCCATATCAAAAGCGCACAATCGATCTTTCTACCGTCGGCAAGCGTCACTATATTGTCGGTATAATCATGCATGGTTGCTCCAAGCTCAATATCTACCATCAGTGATTTAAGATCACTGAAAGCCTGTCGGGAAGATCTCTCGCTCATCGTGCCGAGCAGTCTTTTGTTACCTTCCACCAAAGTGATAGTCATGTTTTCCTGTGGTATTGACGGATATTCTCTCGGAAGCACATAACGTTTCATCTCCCCTATCGCGCCTGCTATCTCAACTCCTGTAGGACCTCCCCCGATAACAACAAAATTGAGCATCTTCTTTTGCCTCTCCTTATTTTTCTCAATAGCGGCATGCTCAAGTATATCCAGTATCTCGTTGCGGCAGCGTAAAGCCTGGGAAGTCGATTTCAGCGTATAGACCGATTTCTCCAATTGAGGCATATTGAAGAAATTGTTTGTGGTTCCAGCGCATATGATCAGAATATCATATTTCACTTCTTCGGATTCTGTATAGACTACATGTCTGGAACAGTCGATATGCCTGACCTCTCCCAGATGGAAATGAATATTACTGCTTCCACGTTTCCTGAATTCCCTCCTTAACGGGAAACAAATACTTGCCGGATCAAGGCCTGCCGAGGCTACCTGATAAAACAGTGGCGGAAAATAATGGTAATTGTCACGGTCGATCACGGTGATATCAAACATTTCCGCATCCAGATGTTTGACAAGATTCAGTCCTGCGAAACCGGCACCCACCACTACCACACGTTTAAGCGGCTGTGCGCCGTTATCTCTGATATTATTTTCCATAAATATGCGTTATCGGTTTAATCATTTCATAGATGATGTTTAGTATACATATATTTTAACAAAAAACTCTGCTATTGGGTTTTGCCAAAGATAGCACACATAAGAAAACAGAAACATCCATGTGGTATAATACTACTGAAACATGCCGTTTATCCAGTATGGATTATACTTAAGTTTGAAAATTTCCGTTAATATACAGAATAATGTATTCACCCTAATATAACAGAGGCAGTCGGTGACATCGCACAGCCACTCCATATCTCTAAAACATGAAGATATTCCTGAAAGTACATATCATACTGTCACTTATATTTCTAACCGCACTCAATGTCTCGGGACAGATAAAACTCCATGGGAAAGTCATAGATGCCGAGGATGCGCCTCTGGAGTTTGTTACTGTCCGCATAAGCGGCACAGCCATAGGCACACATACCGGCCTTGACGGAACATTCAAACTGTCTTGTCCCCCTCCGGCCAACGACACACTTGTCGTGATATTCTCCTGCATCGGATACGACGAACTGAAACGCACAATAATCGACCCCAAAGGAGATCTGGCACTGAACGTGCGCATGCGCTCAAAGGATCATGAGCTACGGGAAATTCAGGTGACTGATTTCAGAAAACAGACCAACCAGATGCAGACCATTGACACCGAGAGCTATAAACTTGCAGCGGATGCAACCGGTGGCAGTGTGGAATCAATGCTGACAACTCTCGCCGGTGTCAATTCCAACAATGAAATGTCAAGCCAGTATTCCGTAAGAGGTGGCAGTTATGACGAAAACTCGGTTTACATAAACGGCATAGAGGTTTACCGTCCGCAACTCATATCTTCGGGTCAACAGGAAGGCCTCAGTGTCATAAATCCGGATATGGTAGGATCTGTCAGTTTCTCAACCGGCGGATTCGGGGTGGAATATGGTGATAAAATGTCATCGGCTCTTGATATAACATACCGTGAGCCGGAATCATTCGAAGGATCTGTAAGCGGTTCGCTTATGGGAGCCTCTGCTGCATTGGGACAGAGTTCAAAAAAGTTCTCCCAACTCCACGGTATCAGATATAAAAGGAACTCATCTCTCCTCAGCTCTCTTGAAACAAAAGGTGAATACGACCCTAACTTCCTGGATTATCAGACCAATCTGGTTTTCCGATTCAACAACAAATGGAAAGCGTCGTTTCTGGGGAATATAGCTGTGAACAATTATAAGTTCAAACCGGTGAACCGAGAGACCAATTTCGGCACATCCACCGACGCGAAACAATTCAAAGTCTATTTTGACGGCCAGGAGAAAGACCGCTTCGAGACATATTTCGGAGCGCTCAACCTGTCATACAACCATTCAAAAAGCACCAGTTTCTCGCTCCTTGCATCCGGCTATCTGACAAACGAACTTGTGGCATACGACATCAGCGGTGAGTATTGGCTAGACCAGGCAGGCACCACCGGGGAAGGGAATCCCGACAACGCTGTGGGTGGTGAGCTCGGGGTCGGACGGTACCATGAGCACGCACGAAACCGTCTAAAGATTTCCGTATTCTCACTCGGACTGCAGGGACATACATCGGTGAGCAGACACAATCTTACGTATGGCATGACTTTCAATCACCAGACGATTATGGAACGTACACGTGAATGGGAGTTGCGCGACTCCGCTGGTTTCACACTTCCTTCCGATGGCCAGAACATACGCATGATATACAACCTGACCTCGCGCCACAATCTTTCCACAAATCGCCTCGCGTTTTATCTGTCAGATTCATACCGTCTCAATACCTCTGCCGGATATTTCGCATTCAATGCGGGCTTACGTTTTTCATATTGGGATTTCAATAAAGAATTTCTTGTATCGCCTAGAGCAAACGTGGCATTTGTGCCGGAAAGAAACAACTCATGGACATTCCGTTTCGCTACCGGATTATATTATCAGCAACCATTCTACAAAGAGTTCCGCCGTCCGGTAGAGGACTCTTATGGCAACACGATAATTGACCTGAACAGCGATATAAAATCGCAGCAGAGCATCCATCTGATACTCGGTGCAGACTATACTTTCCGCATGTTCGACCGCCCGTTCAAGTTTTCGGCCGAGGGATACTATAAGAAATTGAACAAGCTCATTCCTTATGAGATTGACAACCTTAAAATAGTATATCAGGGTGAAAATCTTACAGACGGATATACCACCGGACTCGATATGAAACTTTTCGGACAATTTGTGCCCGGAACGGATTCCTGGATAAGTTTTTCAGTTATGAAAACCGGTGAGAACCTCAACGGTGTAACTGTACCACGTCCTACCGACCAGCGATATTCCGTTGCAGTATTCTTCACAGACTATTTCCCTAAATTCCCGAAACTCAAGTTCTCGCTAAGAGGAATTTTCTCTGACGGACTGCCGACAACAGCGCCACACTCCTCGCGTGACCGCGGTTATTTCCGTGCTCCGGCATATAAACGTGTGGATGTCGGACTTAACTATGCGTTGTTGTCGCCTCTCAAAGAGGGAGACAACCCGGCGGGTCTTCATAAATGGTTTAAAAGCGTATGGCTCGGAGTGGATGTATTCAATCTGCTTGATATATCCAACGTGTCAAGCTACTACTGGGTAACCGATGTGAACAACATCCAGTATGCTGTTCCCAACTATCTTACCCGCAGACAATTCAATGTCAGATTATCTATCGACTTCTGATCACAATGGGTAAACTGCAGTTAAAGAAAGAAATACAGGCGCTTCCGAGAGAGCAGCTTGAATCAATGATACTTGAGGCATATGATGCCCGTAAAGAAATAAAGCAATATTTCGATTATTTCATCAATCCTGACGTAGAAAAACTCACGAACAAATATATGCGGGATATCTCCGGCGAGTTTTCCCGCAGCAAACGAGGATACACCAAAGCACGTATAACCAATATACGTCGACTGTATAAAGAGTTTCAGGGGTATCATCCGGGATTCGATAAAGAGATCGAGTTGCTTATGCATGTAATCACCACCGCATTACAGTGTGAACGACAATATTACTTTCCTGATACCCTGATCCGTGGCATCAGCTCCATAGTGATACTTACAGTAGAAATAGCCGACCGCAATCTTGTGGCGGACAAGGTTCTCGCTCAACTTGCAGAGATCCTGACGCATGAACGCTATGGGACAAAGCACTTCCGCTCATACCTGTATAAGGCTCTTCAGGAAGTGCGTCCGTCATAATGTGTGGTATCGCACGGCACAATGCGTCTCCCGGGAGAAGTATTGATGATCAAAGGCACAGTTTCCTGTGTAACGATACTCGTATCCAGTCCCAGGGAAGTGCTGTAGGAAACACCGATACAACGCAGAGCTTCGTGAAGCCGCATAAGCATGGATTCTCCCTGTGTGCAGTTGCTTGAAGGAGAAAAAAGACGATGCAGAATAATAAATCTGAAATCACCCGGTATACCGCGTTTGTGCAAAGATGGATATGAGCTGGTAAGATCCAGATCCCCGGACACAACAAGATCCTCTACTATCTGCCTTAAATAAACACTTATTTTAGGCTCTATCCTGAAACCGAGATGCAGTGTCACGAAGTAGATGGCGTGTGGTTTTACTATATCCACAGAATATTCCAATGTCTCGGGAGCGTCTACATTATCGATATGGATAAACCAATAATGGTCGGCGCGTTTGGGCTGCTTGTTCACTATAGAATATATCAGTTTGCTCTCTATCATGGTTTCATCGGAAGAACCGCTTAAATAGACCAGATTCGAAGCATATTTCGGTATCTCTCTGTCAGCTTTTATATCGGAAATAAGTGGTACACAATCATCTAAATTTCTGTATTCGATAAACTTGGAACGCACAAGAGTGGAATTGCGCCATATTATCATGATCCCCGCCACAATTCCTGCTATAAGCAGACTGAACCACCCTCCATGAGCGAATTTGAATAGATTTGCTGTAAGAAATATCCCTTCTATCGTAATGAATATGAGGGCGAACAATCCGCATAAAAAACGGTTCACTCCCCGCTCATGAAGCCAAAGAGTGAGAAGAACAGTGGTCATAATCATCGTCACCGTGATTGCAAGGCCATATGCAGCCTCCATGTGTCCTGAATCACGGAAAATCACTACCGTCATCAGACAGCCGGCAAGAAGAGACCAGTTTACAGCCGGAATGTACAATTGTCCTTTCTCCACAGAAGGATATTTTATTTTCAACCTTGGCCAGAACCCCAGATTAATCGCCTCTGAAAAAATAGTAAACGAACCGCTCAGCAACGCCTGGCTTGCTATTATGGCAGCTCCCGCCGACATAACCACACCCACAATCCTGAAATGCTCCGGCATGACCGCATAAAAGGGATTTAGCGTGGAAATTTCTGCATCGGAATGCGAAACGAGCCATGCGCCCTGTCCAAGATAATTGAGTATCAACATGGTTTTTACAAACGCCCAGCTTATAGTGATGTTTTTTCTGCCACAATGGCCGAGATCGGAGTATAATGCTTCCGCTCCGGTTGTACACAGAAAAACTGCGCCAAGTATAAGAAACCATTCAGGGGAAGCGATCAACAATTTTATCGCATACCAGGGATTGAAAGCCTTCAATATCTGTGGATATGCGACCAGATTCATGACACCGAGAATGCCAAGCATCAGAAACCACAACAACATGAACGGTCCGAAAAGAGTGCCGATCTTTCCGGTACCTGCCTGTTGCATCAGAAAAATCATTATTATCACCAATGCTACGACAGGCACTACAGGTATAGAAGGAAAAATCCCCTGCAAACCTTCTATGGCGGAAGTGACAGTGATGGCCGGTGTTATCACACCGTCAGCCACAAGGGCAGCCGCTCCCAATGCGCCCGCAATATACAGCCATTTTATGGGCAAACGGCGCAACAGAGCGAATAAAGCCAATATTCCCCCTTCCCCATGATTGTCGGCACGCAATGCGAATACCACATATTTTACGGTAGTCTGAAGAGTAAGCACCCATATGATGCAGGATATGGCACCGGCTATGTAATCCTCGTCAAAACCGGGATTAACGCCTACGATGGCTTTCATTACATATAACGGTGATGTGCCGATATCACCGAATACAATACCGGTCGTAACCAAAAGCCCTGTCAGTGATACACGTTTTAAAGTAGACATATGTGATGGATCGGGGTTAATTATATTTTATATTTCCGAAACACCTGTATGCCATGGATTGTTTGCCACAAATCTCCGCCAGAAGTTATCAATCATCCATGCAACCCATGGCATGAAGCATATGTCGCTTAAAATAATTTCAGACAGCCGGTCTGTTGATTTTACAGTTAGTGGAATTTTCGCTAATTTTGTAACTTGAATATTATGGTACGGAATAAATTAAAGATCTATATATATCTGACAGTGGCATTTTGCACGGTCTTTATGGTCCAGGCAAAAAAAACAGTCCTCGAGCCGTCATACGCATGGAAAGCGGTTCCTCCTCTTGGTCTGCGCGAACCGGCTTCGATCGATACCCTCTATCAGAATTATTCGCTTGAGTTCATACCCCAGGAGGTAAGTTATGCATATGCCGCCACCGGAAACTATTGCGGATCGGGACGCAACATGCTTTTTATGGAAAGACCCGTCACCAGCGATTTCTATTATCGCGATGCCATAAGCGCATGGATCCCGTCGGAGAACTCCATCAAATGGTATAATACACGCATACCCATGACCCTGCTAAGCTATAATTTCGGAGGTGGCAAGCAGGACGGACAGGACCGGTTTCAGACCATTTTCTCGGCAAATGCCAAC
>CADFRV010000101.1 GCA_902836725.1 Muribaculaceae bacterium | reverse complement strand
GTTCTCCACTGCCAACGTTTCCAACATCATACAGCGCGGAGGCACTATCCTCAAGACAGCCCGCTGCAAGGAGTTCCAGACCCCGGAAGGGCGTCAGCTCGCTTACGACAACCTCAAACGCCACGAAATTGACGCGCTTGTGGTAATCGGAGGTGACGGATCTCTCACCGGAGCACGCATTTTCGCCAACGAATTCAACTTCCCCATCATAGGACTTCCCGGCACCATAGACAATGACCTCTATGGCACCGACACTACCATCGGCTACGACACGGCGCTCAATACCATCATGGAATGCGTCGACAAGATCAGGGACACCGCCACATCACACGAGCGTCTCTTCTTCATCGAGGTTATGGGACGCGACGCAGGTTTCCTTGCCCTCAACGGCGCCATAGCATCGGGAGCAGAGGCTGCCATCATTCCGGAAATCTCCACCGAAGTCGACCAGCTGGCAGACCTCATCCAGAACGGTTTCCGCAAGAGCAAGAATTCCTCAATCGTGCTTGTAGCAGAAAGCCCCGTCACCGGAGGTGCCATGGGTATAGCGCAGCGCGTGGAAAAAGAATACCCGCAATACGACGTGCGTGTATCGATCCTCGGCCATCTGCAGCGAGGCGGCTCCCCCACGGCACACGACCGTATACTCGCCTCACGCATGGGTGCCGCAGCAATCGACGCTCTTCTTGATGACCAGCGCAATGTAATGATCGGTATTAAAAATGACGAGATCGTCTATGTACCCTTCAACAAAGCCATCAAGAACGACAAACCCATCAACCGTGAGCTGCTCAACACTCTCCGTCGTCTTTCCATCTGATCTATCCAGACAGACTCAATAAACGTTAGGGGATTGCATCGGTTTTTCGATGCAACCCCCTGACGTTTATTATCTTACTATTAGAATCAGCGCTTTACGAAGCGTACAGTCGAGGCGGTGCCGTCGGCATGTACCAGATAGATACCGGCTGGAAGAGTGTCGAAGCTGATGGTAGCACGGCCGTCAGCAGCAACTGCAGAGAGCACTTTAACTCCCTGGAGATTGTAGGCCGAGAGACCGGTGAGACCGGCACATTCCGCCGTTACTGAAGATACACCTATATTCCAGACAGCGGCCGAGCTGTCATTTACAACAGATTCCACACCTGCGGCATCTACATAATTTTCGTAGACAGTGCGCGTGGTATAGAAATATTCCTCGGTTTCATAATCATACTCCATGGATGTTACTTCGGTGATATTGCCGTCGACATCGTATGTATATTCATTTTTCATACCGGCAACGATTTCTGTAACACCTTCGAATGTTTCAGATATGATATCGCTGACAGGATTGCCATGCTCATCCATCATAATCTCCTCTACAGCGACATATGTAGGCTCATCTACGGGCTCTCCATCCTCGTCGAAATATTCTGATTCGGTGATACGGAAACTACCGTTTGCATCGATAGTCTCGCGGCGCGTGGTACGTCCAACCTCTGTAGGATCGGAATATGTCTCTTTTGTGAAATAATCATCGGGGTGTTCCTGGGAATACTCCACAAAGAAATATCCGTCGACCCATGTATCATCGCCATCCGTGCAATATACCGTAGCGGATTTCACTTTGTTCTCGCCCGATACGAGATCGAAAATCCCAGATTCGGTCATCTGCCCGTCGGTGGTCTCCCATTCTATATCGCGGTAGCTGATACCGTCATACAGTTCCCATTCTGTAGTTTCGGTGCTGTAATTGGTATAATACTCATATTCCGAAGCCTTCCCTGTGGTCTCGTTATATTTCCATACCGAACGGTAGGCGTCTCTCATCTCATCCATCCAGGGGAGGGACTTCACTATCTCGGTGATGAATCCCGCATCGTTGCGGGTCACATCATTGTATTCGGTGGCATAGGTCGACACCCAGTCATCACCGTCCCAGTCAAATGCGAAACGGCGTGTGAAGAAACTGTGGACCACAGGATCGTACACAAACTCACGCTTGGAGCTGTTTTCCCAACCGTCGCCCTCATCTACTGTCTCCAGTCGTGTGACCACATTGTTGTATTCATCATATGTGTTGACAGTCTTATACTTACCGCCATCCTCGTCTTCAGCGATTTCCTCTATGAGATTGCCTCTGGAGTCATATTTGCGTGTTGCCTGACCGAGCTTCATCCATTCGTCGTCCATAAACATGAAGTCGGTCACAACCGACGGACGCCATAACGGAACAGTAGCCTCAGTCCTGAATTTTTTTGAACGTTGTTGTGGTTTTGCAGACTTGAAACGGGTTGCGGCTGATGCCCCACCCGCACATAACAACAGGCCTAAGGATACGATGTAGAATTTCTTCATGAATCAATAATTTATTTGTTACTTATTTGCACTTGTTGCAAAAGTAGCAAATATTTTTTATAATCATTATTTTTCAGGAATCACTACATACCTTTTTTAATATTTTTTAAAAGGGAAGTATAAATATATATTTACACATCATTTCCCTGCCGCAATGCATACGCCGCTCCGGTTTTCCGGCCTTTTATTACGCAGGGACTGCCCGAGAAGATACGCGCTTATCCGTACGGCACGGCTGTCGGGATGCGACTGCATGTACCTGTAAAACAGATACGGTACGTAAATGCCTGCCGTGAGCGACATCAGCGTATGGATCCACCAGGGAAGAGAAACAAAAGCTCCCAGCACCTGCTGTGTGGCCACATTGAAATACCACGAAAGAAGGAATATGATGTAATTGGCGCCGATGAGGTGGTCAAGCACCCCTATATGGCGGCTCTCAAGGATCCTGGCCAATGACATGCACATGCATATACCCGCTATGGAACATATCATCATCCATCCGCTCCCTTCAAAAAGCAGGAAACTGACACTCCACACGGCTCCGCATGCAAGCAGCATCCATATGGAATCCCACTTTATGAACCTGTCTACCCGGGCGGAATAATGGCTGTAAGCACTCCCGAGAATGAAATACACACTCAGCCTTACAGCCGAATTTACAGAAAAGAAGTCACTGAACGACGAAGCCGGCAACAGAAGCGCTATGGCAAGCAGCACGCTGTAGGTTTTCCACCGTGTCACTCCCCTCTTTTCCGCAAAATATATTATGCAGTAGTTTACGGTAAGCAAAATGAAACTGGCCTGGAGAAACCAGAAATACGGTATCACCATGTCACCTGAATACAGCAGACTGCGGCACAGGGAGCCGAACGACATGCTAAGGTCATCGTCTGCCATACCTGTCATCATGGCGCGCGGCACGAATGTGACAAGCGAAAGCACTAAAAACGGCAACAGCAGCCTCTTTACTTTCGATCGGCAGAAATCTCCCACACCGGGGGGATTGTCTCTGCGGATATGGGTGGTATACACCATCAGAAAGCCCGAGACAAACATGAAGGTCGGCATTCTGAAACTGTACATCATTCTGTAAAGCAGCGTGGACATGCCGTGGTCGCCATCGGGATATTCGTGGAAGGAATGTCCGAGCACAACCAGCACTATGCCTATGATCTGCATATAGGCTATGAACTTTATCAGGGAACCATCGCGCGTCTGCTTTGTCTCCGGCGCCATTATCGTTTCTGTAGATTACGACAGATTACCAACGCCGCATCGGACGCATGCACACATACAGCGCATCGCTGTCAAGGCTGCGCTCCCGGGTCAGCGTATCCACTATGCCGCGTACTGTGCGGTTTACCGTGTCGTTTGAGAATACTTCGTGATAATAACTGAAATTCTTGTTGTAAAGCTCCTTTATTTCATCCTCGTCAAGCGAGCAAAGATCCTGCCCCTCGTCTATGAGCATATTCATCAGCAACTGGTATATTTCCCGGGTTATGCTTTCGTTGTGACGCACCAGGGCACGCGACATGAGGTTTGACAGAAGAAGGCCGTTCAACAGGTTAAAGCGCGACAGCGAATCGTTCCACACTGCTTTGGGAGAGAGGTTAGGATTCGGCAGATGAAAGAAATCCGCCGTGAACTGCATCCCTTCGTCTGGTTCTGCATCCAGCGAGACTGAGTCTATATATTTCTCATTATCCAGAAGATACATGCTCACGACCATGCCTCCAAGTCCATAAGCGCGGTCTTCTTCATCTTTATATTTCAGCGTTATCACCTTTATTTGAGTTTAAAGTCTGTTACAATCACCGTACATATTCCACAATGTCGCGGCTATCAATTATAACGTTGTTGCAGCGGCTGTTGGTTCATGGATATCACAAACATACAGCCGCCACATACATTACATGCAGTTGTCAGTTAACCACCATTATCTTAGTCACACAGGCTTCGGAAGTGCCTGTAGCATTCTGCGAGGCCAGCACATAATATACGCCGGTCTTCACACGCTCCCCTTCGGCATTGCAGCCGTCCCACACATACATGCCGCCGTTGCTGCGCCCCTGATGGAACACGTTGCCTGCGGCATCGGTGATCTTTATGAGGCTGTCGTCCATAAGTCCCTTGATAGTGATCCATCCGTAATAATCGGGGCGCACAGGATTGGGATATGCCACCACCTCGTCATAGTTGTCCATGCCGGGAGAAGATGTGGAGCTGTATTCCACCACACCGAGGTCGGTTCCGAAGAACACACTGTTGGTAGTGGCGTCGCATGCCACGGAATACACATTGTTGGATGGAAGAATGGAATTGTCCATCGTATAATGCTCGAGTATCTCGTCGCCGTTCTCGCTCACGAAATACACTCCCGACATGGTGGCTATCCACTTGCGGTTCTGGCCGTCAACCGCTATGCAGTTCACCATCTGGCCGTCAAGAAGATAATCGGCCAGATTGGTGCCGTCGTTGCGCGGCACCTTAAGATGGTTCACTCTTGCGGTCGATGAATTTACTTTACTTATATCGGTTATTTCAAATACTCCCGTATCCGTGCCTATCCAGATGCGCCCTTTCTGATCCTCTACACCGCATATTCCATGATAGAAGGATACATCCCTGTTATCCTGGTCTATGAAATCCTTTATGATCAGAAGGGTATCGTCATTCGGAGATTCGGTGCCCCGGCTGTTCAGCACGATAACCACATCATTCCATCTGCCCGGAAGTATTATCACATGGTCGGATTGCTTGCAGGCGAACCCATACATGTCGCGGTATATTTTATTCTCGCTCTCGGCCAGATTGAACGAATGCCAGTCTGATATTTTCACATCGTTTGACAGGCGTTTGGAAGCGGGCAGATAATGTATCCTGTTTGAATTATCCACATTCTGTTTGAACTGGTAGAGCCACAGGTTGCCGTTTCTGTCCACAATAGGTACACCCACAGGATAAGCCCATTTGTTCGCGAAATCTATGAGCGGGGCATTGTCGGTAAAGAATTTATGGGTCTGTTTGCCATTCTTTATGCGGTAACAGCCTTCGAACATGGTGCCTATGTAGTAGGCTCCCGGATCGGCAGGATCCTCACACAGGCGGAAACCGTATGCCACATGATGGGGAGTGGTGGGTGTATAGGAATTGCTGCTCCTGTTGTCGGTCTCCACATCCACACCGGTCACATCCTCTATATTTCCTCCGGCGGAAATAATATTTACGAATGTCTTTCTCTTTTCAGCGTCAGGAAGCGCCCATAAGTCATGCTCGCCTAGATTATATACATATATCTTGCCTGAATTTCCCACATGCATGCCTGAAGCTATACCTACGGTGAGCTCCGACGGTTTTGCCGTATCTACGATCACACGTCCCGAAGCTATGTCCACGAAATGCACGCCGGCGGCATCGGCTTTCCACGCACGTTTCGTATCTTCAAAATAACTCATGTTGCCGTCGGCAGTCCTGATAATACCGTCGATATAGGTTTCCTCGCCGTTGTGGTTTATTACGTAGGCGCCTTTGTCGTTGCATGCATAGATACCGTTCTTGCACACCGACAGTTCGTTGTAGAAACCGCTGCTGTTAGTGTTCGTACCGGGGACTTTAACCTCACTCGATACGAAGGTATTGTTCTCGAAATCAACTGTTGCCTTGTGGAGATGGTAGGTGTTGGAATAGAAATTGACGAGATATATCCATTTGTCGCCTGCACCTTTCATATTGTTCCATACACCGCCGTTGTCCCCGTCAAGGGGTTTCATCACATTTACGGAAGTAAGGTTGCGGTCATTCTTTGCAAACAGTATTTTGTCGCTCATCCACAAACCTACATATTCCCCCACGGCCACTACATGTTTCACAGGCGACGGGGTAAATACCGTGCGGTGCACCTCGTTTTTCTTGTCATCGAATATAACCATACCGAAATCGGTGGCTACCAGATACTGGTTGTCGCCGAAGTCAGCATGGTTTATCTTACGCGATGTGGTCATCACGGCATCCTTTATGTCTGATATGTTCACGATCTTGCCGGAATCATACAGTCTGTCCATGTTTCCGGAAGCATAGGTTACAAGCACGCTTTTGCCATCGCGGTCGGCATAGAGGCCGCTCACTGTGCCGTCGTTCAGCACAGTGGATATGTTGAGAGACTGCACCTCCGTGGTGCTTTTGTCGATGCGGAAAAGCGCTCCCTGCGACATGTAATACACATACAGCTGTGTTTCGGCCATATGGTCCACATTCCGGTAAGGTGTATGCAGCGTCCATCCCCCCACACCGAGTTGGGCTGACGCCACCACCGGCATAAGCATCAGTATGAACGATATTATTTTTTTCAGCATTGTCATCGGGTTACTGTATCGTTTTAAATATGTTGCATGTGTGTTCATAGACTTTCAGCCGGCTCTTACCGCACGGATTATTCATCCAGGGCGGCAAGCATAGCGTCCAAGGCGCGCCGGCGGTGGCTCATTGAGTTTTTACGTGCCGGTTCCATCTCGGCGAAAGTAAGTGCCTCCCCGGCCGGACGGAACACAGGATCGTAACCGAAACCGTCGCTTCCTGCCGCCTGTTCCAGTATCTCACCCTCCACTCTCCCTTCAAAAGTGTATTCCTTTCCCTCGGAAATAAGGGCTATCACTGTGCGGAACCTTGCCGAGCGGTCTGCCGCACCTTCAAGATTACGCAGCAGCACTCTCATATTGGCTTTGGAGTCGTGGTCGGAACTCTCGCCGCAGCTTGCCGCATAACGGGCCGATTTAACCCCGGGAGCGCCATCGAGAGCATCCACCTCCAGACCTGTGTCGTCGGCGAAACAGTCGTAACCGTAACGTTCCTTGACCCATCTGGCTTTCAGCAGTGCGTTTCCTTCGAGCGTAGGAGCGGTTTCGGGTATGTCGTCGTGACAATCTATTTCGGCAAGGGACAACACACGGCACCGATTTCCAAGTATATCTCTTACTTCCTGGAGTTTATGGGCGTTATTGGTAGCAAATACTATTGTCTGTGGCAGCTTCATGGCTGTAAAGTCGCTTATGTATCTATACAGGGCAGGCGCCGGAGTGCGGCGCTTGCCCTTATTCTCATAATATGTAACGCAGCCAGGCACAATTTATTGTCATAAATAGCCTTAGGCTGATACGGCTCTCTCTGTATGGTGGTTATTTGATAACCACATTCACTATCTTTCCGGGTACCACTATCACTTTCACTATGGTCTTCCCTTCAAGCCACTTGACTGCCGCCTCGTTGCCGATGGCGGTCTTTTCCACCTCCTCGCGGGGCATGTCTGCCGGAACGCTTATATTGAAACGTGCCTTGCCGTTGAAGCTCACGGCATAGTTCACGCTCGATTCTTTCAGGTATTCCTCGTTCCATTCCGGCCAGCGGGCATCGCATACGGTAGTGTCATGTCCGAGGGCGCTGTGCCACAGCTCCTCGCTAACATGGGGAGCGAAAGGTGCCAGAAGAACTATGAGGTCGGAAAGCACCTCGCGGCTATGGCATTTCAGCGATGTAAGCTCGTTGACACATATCATGAACGCGCTCACAGAGGTGTTGTAGGAGAAGTTTTCTATGTCGCCTGTTACTTTCTTTATCAGTTTGTGGATCGATTTCAGAGCCTCAGCAGAGGGTTTGTCGTCGTTCACAAGAAGTGTGTCCCCTTTGTAGAAGAGGTTCCACAGTTTCTTTATAAAGCGGTTCACACCGTCGATGCCGTTGGTATCCCAGGGCTTGCTCTGCTCCACCGGGCCGAGGAACATCTCATACAGGCGAAGTGTGTCGGCACCGTAGCGCTCCACTATATCGTCGGGATTTACCACATTGAACATCGATTTCGACATCTTCTCCACGGCATACCCGCACACATATTTCCCGTCTTCAAGCACAAATTCCGCGTCGGCATATTCCGGACGCCATCCGCGGAAAGCGTCAAGATCGAGAACATCGTTGGAGACGATATTGACGTCAACATGTATCGGTGTCACATCATAGTCTTTCTTCAGACCGTATGACACGAATGTATTGGTATCTTTTATGCGGTATACGAAGTTGCTTCGTCCCTGGATCATTCCCTGGTTGATAAGCTTGGCGAACGGCTCTTTCTCGCATACTTTACCGAGATCGTAAAGGAACTTGTTCCAGAAACGGGAATAGATGAGGTGGCCGGTGGCATGCTCGGTGCCTCCCACGTAGAGGTCCACGTTACGCCAGTAACGGTTAGCCTCCTCGCTCACGAGCGCTTCATTGTTGTGGGGATCCATATAGCGGAGATAATATGCCGAAGATCCTGCGAAACCGGGCATGGTGTTCAGTTCGAGAGGATATCCCTCGGGGGTCTGCCAGTTTTTGGCGCGTCCCAGGGGAGGCTCCCCTGTCTCGGTCGGGAGATATTTGTCTATTTCAGGGAGCTGCAGCGGCAGTTCGCTCACAGGGAGCATGCAGG
>CADFRV010000100.1 GCA_902836725.1 Muribaculaceae bacterium | reverse complement strand
GGCTCGCGGTAGTATTATTTCCGGCAATATAACGCACGTTGATTGTCTGTATGGTATAGAGGGACAATACGATGTTGTCTAAACACGCTTCAACATATTGTGTGTCAGTGGATAATCGGTGACTTAGGCGTTTTTTACCGGACTGCAATAATTTTTAATCTGTTGCATTGTATCTGGCGCATTTCCTGAATAGAGCTAAGAGGGTATGTCCGGGGAGATTATGCATCTCTTAATGAGGCATACAGTCCGTTCCCGTCCGAACTTACAATGGCTATTCCGGCGTTCATTAGATCAAGAGTTGCGTAACGGTATTATTATGCGGTTAAATAGCTTCTCTCTGCGCGTAATTTGACGTGGCATCAGTCTTTAAATTGGTTAATTAAACCAGGTTATAAAGTACATGTGCTATTTATGCAGTTTGCGTTATGTCTTAAGGATTGTTTCAGTCGCCTTTGGTTGAGAGTAGCTTCTCGTTGCGGTTGAGAATTATCTTGCCGATATCGTCGGTATATCCTTCCTTGATATTTTTAATCTGTGTTTCGGTCAGGGGCGTATCCTTGTCAAGCTGGTTTGCGTATGACATCCCTGACAGGAGGTCAAGAAGGAGCTTCGGACGCTCTTTCATAGCGGGGGCAAGTTTTTTGTATGCGTACTCCTGCCATTGTGCAACAGGCGTTTCCCCTATATCGTTTAATCCTCCGTCGGGATATTTCAGTATGCTTCCGAGAAACCAAGCCTGCGGAAAATTCATCTCGTTTTTCAAAAAAATATCAGGGTTGTAATTTATACTGTCAAGAAAATAATATGCTTCCATCGGGGGCTCGGTAACAGATTTACCAAGAAGCATATCGGCATTTCTTACATAAGGAAGTATGCATGACGAAGCGAAGCGTTTCTTGAGTGTGTTCACCACCCAATCTTCTGCAAAGCTTGGTAATGTAATCGTCTCTATGGATTGTTTAAGAAATTCGGGCCAAAGGGAGTTAACCATATAGTCGGTTACCTCCTGCCATGATTTGTCATATAATGATTTTTTGCGAGGAACAAATACCGATGGGTCAACCATCTCACTATTGTATCCAACCGCAGCGATATCCATCCATTCTTTGATGTCTCCCTGTGGATAGTCGCAATTCAAAATTCGTCCGTCTTTAGAAAGGTAGAGGATGAACTTATTGATGGAATCCTGGTGAAGGATACACTCTGTTCCACCTTGAAATTCCGAGCCTTTGCATACGCGTAATCCGACAACTTCCTCTTTGCATTCCAGCGGAATTTCCTGGTGATATACACAATATTCTCCACGCGACATGGTGAGAGGAATCAGATTAGCGTCCCTTTCATAATCGAAAAGCGAGCGTGTGCTGCAAAACACATTAATCTCATTCAGAAAGCTGTCTACATCGAATGTTAAATCATTCGGATCGCCCAGTACGAGTACACACACAGCCAACTTAGCGTTACCAAGCTGAATGGCATTGTCATGCGGAGATGCCACTTCTGCGGCTGCATCGGTGCTCATACATGATTGAAGCAATAAGCAAATAATGGATATGATGAGTGATTTTTTCATCATGATTATTAGGGTATAAGGTGTGGTATTAAATAAGATTACTTTGTTAATGATTGAGATTGATTGTTTATCGCATTTCTGTATATCCGAAAATTGTAATAAACGTATTGCTTAATACTTATACAAGATGCAGAAAGTACAATGATATAATAGTAACCTATATTTTACAAAATTAGGGGTTTGTAATAAATAGACAAACTTAGGTCTGGCTTTTAGGATATTTTAACTCTCAAAAAGCCGTAAAAGTAATTTATATTATTGATCCATAAAGGATATATCAGTGTGGGGATGCCGGCGGAAATGAGTAACTTTGCGGCGTAAAACGTTTCTTGTTTATTCATTTTAACCGTCAGACAGATGAAAACCAAAGCTGATCTTCATACGCATACCATCGTTTCGGGGCACGCATACAGCTCGATGCAGGAGATGGCATCGGCGGCCTCGGAAAAAGGGATTGAGATTCTCGGCATCACCGAGCATGGCCCTGCCGTGCCGGGGAGTTGCCACGAGATTTATTTCAGCAATATGCATGTGGTGCCGAGGGTGATGTATGGCGTGAGGCTGATGCTCGGGTGCGAGATAAACATTCTTGATACCGAGGGGACGCTTGATGTGTCGGACCGCACTATGGAACGGCTCGACCTGCGCATAGCCGGCATACATGATGTGTGTTGGAAGGGTGGCACCATGGATGAGAACACATCGGGGATGATAAAGGTGATGCGCGATCCACGTATACAGATGATAAGCCATCCGGCCGACGGAACGGCGCTTCTTGATCTTGAAGCGCTTGTAAGGGTGTCGAAAGAGACGCACACGGTATTGGAGGTCAATAACCACTCGCTGTCGCCGGCCCGCACCAAACATATTCTGGCAGAGCCTAACAACACCGAGCTTCTGCGTCTTTGCCGCAAATATGAGGTTCCCGTACTGCTTGGGAGCGACGCCCATATCTCGTTTCAGATAGGGGACTATTCGCGGGTGGCCCCGCTGCTGCAGGCTACAGATTTCCCGGACGGCCTCATACTGAATTATGATCCCGACCGCTTGCTCGCATATCTGAAGCCGTAAGTCCGCTCAGATGGCCAGGGAGATGATTATGAGAGCTATTCCAGCGCATCTATGGAACCGGCTTCTCAGAACGGGCCCGCAATAAGCCGCACAATGCAGGCAAGAATGGTTGTAGCGAGGATAGCGATGATACCACGAAGCCAGATGTTCCACTTTTTGGGGAGAAGTTGAAAGACAACTACAGCAATAGCGCCGGTTATAGCGCCTGACAATACTGGATAATACATACATTCTGTATGTTATTTCTCTTTCTCTTTTTTTGCAAGCATCTCGGCTGCGGGTATCTCAACGGGTTTGCCTTCCGCATCGGCTATAACTATATGCTGCCCTAAAGCGGCCTTCTGGCGAAGAAGATTCTCATATGAATTCTTTAATCCATTCGAGATTGTCTCAAACAGTTTTATTTCTTCTTGTCCTGACATAGTTCAAAAATTTCGGTGAATTTATTATTCTCGATTACCGCGTGATTATTAGCTAATAATTGTGCATCATGCTCATTGTCGAAAAACATCCAGCTATCAACAATCGGTGCGAATATATCGAAAAAGTTCTGTAATCCTAGCCAATAACGGCGGTGAATTGTTTCGGTGGGGATGTTGTGGCCTCCCTCACTTACTCGTTTTGCTACGCGGGCTTCAGCCATTTTCAGGCTCTATAATATCGGTTCTGTCATATCGCTTACGGCAAAAAATCCCGCAGGCAAATTCTGCTTGCGGGATTTCTTCAGGCGGAGTGACCGAGATTCGAACTCGGGATACGCTTTTGGCGTATACACGCTTTCCAGGCGTGCCTCTTCAGCCACTCGAGCATCACTCCAGATTGTGGCAAAGTATGGCTGTCTTTTGCGACAGGAAGAGCTGCTGTCTGCTCTTCGAGGTGCAAAATTAGGTCTTATTTTTGAGTTGTGCAAATATTCGGGGCTGTTTTTGTTTAATATGTTCCGTGTTTGGGGTGAAGTGGAGAAATATGATTAAATTTGCCGTAACACCGGATATGCCCTGCTGGCACGTGGACGGTGGAATTAAAAAACGTTTCGTATGGCAATGAGAATTGAAAGGGTCGACGCATGCCGGTTCGCCGGACTGTTTCCGGAGGGATGTCCGCATATGTTCAACGGTGTGGCGTTCACGGAGCTGAACCGTGGCAAATGTGATGACATACATTACCTGGTTTTCGCAGACAGCCGTGTGCGTGTGGGGATTGTGCTCGGTGAGAGGGGAGGGCGTCTCCTTTCTCCGTTCTCGGCGCCTTTCGGGGGATTCTGCTACAACAACAGCCGGCAGATGATAGGGGTGACTGACGAGGCTGCGGCGCTCCTGGGGGAGTATGCCGCCGGGCGCGGGATGAAGGCGGAGCTTTTCCTGCCTCCCGATTTTTATGCGCCGGAGCTACTTCCGAAATTCAAGTCGTCGCTGCTGAGAAAAGGGAGGCTGATGTATGCCGATGTGAATTACCATTACCCGCTTGAGCGTGTCCCCGGGGGGGAGTGGCAGGAGGCTGTGGCCGGTTGGATGAATTCAAAGTCGAGGATGAAGTTCAGGAAGGCGCTCCGGACCCCTTTCCGCGTAGAACTGCTTGACCGCAACAGGGAGGAGGATGTGGAGCGTGTGTATGGCATCATAGCTGCCAACCGCGCACACAAGGGCTACCCCTTGCGCATGTCGCTTGACGATGTGAAGCGCACGGCAGAGGTGGCCCGCGCGGAGTTCATCGCCATGAGCCTGGAGGGGAGGGATGTGGCGGCCGCGCTCGTGTATCGTGTGGCGCCGGGGATAATGCAGGTGGTATACTGGGGGGACGCTCCGGGGTGGGAGGAGCTGTATCCCATGCACCGTTTCGCGCCTGAGGTGTTTCATATATGCCGGGGACTGGGAGCCGGGATTCTTGATATCGGCCCCTCCTCCGAGGATGGGATACCCTCGGAGGGATTATGTTTCTTCAAGGAGTCGATAGGGTGCCTGCCGAGTCTTAAACCTCGGTTCGAGGTGGGCTGACGCAGGGGCGCACGGTGGCGTGTCTCAGCGCGATACGTCGCGGTCGCTGAAGAAGCGGGAGAGGTTGGCGATGAAAATGTCAGGCGCGTCGAGCTGTCCGCGGTTGGCGATGAGGTCGGAGAGCTGTATGTCGCCGATGACGTAGTTGCTTCCCTCCGATATATACATCTCCGTGATCTTCCGGAAGGGGAGGATTGCGGGAATGTCAGTTGTGCGGTAGCGTGCGTATATGCGCAGGGTCACGTCGGTGGTATAGGTCGGGCGGTCGAGATATGCCATTTTCTTATATTCATACCGGTAGTGGTGGCGCCGCGCCATTATGTCGCTGAGTATGGATGAGGCGGTGGGAAGGCTGCCGGCCCCTTTGCCGAACATGAACTGGCGGTCGTAGCACTCACCTCGTATGACCACACCGTTGTACTCGTCGTCGACGCTGTAGATATATTTTTCGGGTCCGACAAATTCCGGCATCACGAACATGGTGAAAGCTGTGTCGCTCACTTTGGCCACCTGTGCCACAAGTTTTATTTTCATCCCTTTTTCGCGGGCGTAGCGTATGTCGGCGTCGTGTATGTTCTGTATGCCGTAGGTGAAGATGCGCTCCGGCGCCACATACTCGCCGAGGGCATGCACTGTGATGATGATGAGCTTGAACAGTGCGTCCCATCCACCGATGTCGAATGTGGGGTCGCTCTCGGCGAAACCGAGCTGACGGGCGCGGTCGAGCGCCTGGCTGTAGCTCTCGCCGTGGTCGAATACGCGCGAGAGGATATAGTTGGAGGATCCGTTGAGGATGCCTTTCACCTCCAGGAGCAGATCGTTGTCGTAATATTCCTCGAGATTGCGTATCACAGGGATGGATCCGCATGACGAAGCGTCGTAGAGGAGGGCTGCGTTATGGCGCCTCTGCAGGTCGATAAGTTCCGGAAGATGGCGTGCGAGCATTGCCTTGTTGCCCGATACCACGTCGATGCCCCGGCGCAGGGCTGTGGTGACTATGTCGTAGGCGGCCTCGGGGTTGTCGATCACTTCCACGATGAGGTTGATGTCAGGATCGTCGAGTATATCCTCGACCTTGTCGGTGAAGAGGGCCGATGGCACTGCGGCCGAGCGAGGTTTGGAGAGGTCGCGCACGCATATGCGCTTTATTTCGGCATGGGCGTTTTTGGCTTGTCCGAGCACGTGGTAGATGCCCTGGCCTACGGTGCCGAAGCCGAATAGTCCTATCTTTATGGTATTCATATGGTCTGTGGGTTGAAAAAGTCGTTGAGTATGTCGTTGAGCTGGCCGTGTTCCACAAGGAAACCGTCGTGTCCGAAAGGTGAGTCGATTTCGCGGTAGGTGGCGCAGGGAAACATGGCGGCGAGAGCCCGCATTTCATCGGGGGTGAAAATGAGGTCTGTGGTTATGCCTACTACCGTTACCGGAACCGTGATTTCCGAGAGCGCGCGGGCGATGCCTCCACGGTTGCGCCCTACGTCGTGGGTGTCGAACGTGTCCAGTATCGTCACATATGAGTAGGCATTGAAGCGCCGGCACAGCTTTTCGCCCTGATACCTTTGGTAGGTGCATGCACGGTGGGTGCCTGCGGGGGTGTCGGCATGGTTCTGCTGTGTGCGGTTGTACCCTTCGGGGCCGCGATAGGTGAGCAGCCCTATGGCACGTGCGGCGGCGAGGCCGGCGAGGCCGGCGTCGGGTCTGTGTTCCCCGTAGGTGGTATCGGCTTTTATGGCCATGCGTTGTGTCTCGTCGATGGCGATGGTCCACGGCGACGCTTTGGCGTCGGTGGCGATGAGGGCTATGCGGCCGAAACGTTCCGGTTCGCGGCAAGCCCATTCCACGGCCTGGAATCCTCCCACCGAGCTTCCTACAAGCGCATGTATGCGGGTGAGCCCCAGATGGTCGGCCAGGAGGGAGTGCGCCCGGGCGAGATCGCCGATTGTGAGCTGTGGAAATTCGTCGTAGTATGGCATGCCTGTGGCGGGGTTTACGGAAAGCGGGCCGGTGGTGCCGTAGCATGAGCCGATTATGTTGGCGCATACCACGAACCATCTTGAGTGGTCGAGAAAGCAGCCGGCCTCCACGGTGTGTGGCCACCAGTCGGCCACATCGCTGTTGGCGGTAAGGGCGTGGCATACCCATATGGCGTTGTCGCGCTGTGGGTTGAGCGTTCCGTAGGTGTGGTAAGCGATGGTGAGGCCGTGCAACTCGCCCCCTTTCTCGAGTTTAAACGGTTCTGTGTATCGGAATGTTTTTACGCTATTTTCCATTTTCTTTCTGTGTTCCGGAAAGGGGTGTTCACTGTGCGCCATCGGTCAGGCCGGCTTTGGCGAATGCCTGCTCGAAATCGGTGATTATGTCGCGCGGGTCTTCAAGGCCGAGGGATATGCGCAGGAGCGTGGGGGTCACCCCGGCCGCTTTGAGATCGGCGTCGCTCAGCTGCTTGTGGGTGGTGGAAGCGGGATGGGTGACCACGGTTATGGAGTCTCCGATCATTGTCATGTGGGCGGCGAGCTGCAACGCCTCGACGAAACGCACGGTGGTGTCGACAGTGCCTTTCAGTTCTACGTTGAGCACTGCCGATGATCCGAAACGGAAATATTTTGCGGCGAGCGTGTGGGACGGATGTTCCTCGAAGCCGACAAACGACACGTTTTCCACCGCACGATGCCCGCGCAGGTGTTCGGCCAGTGTACGTGTGGCTTCCACCTGGTGGCGCACCCGCAACGAGAGTGTCTCCAGGCCCAGCAGCATCAGGTAGCTGTCGAAGGGTGAGGGGCATGCCCCGAGGTCGCGGAGGCCGTCGACACGGCATTTAACAATAAACGCGGCCGGCCCGAATGTCTCATACAGATTGAGACCGTGGTATCCCTCGGAGGGGCCGTCGATGGCGGGGAAATTGCCGTTGCCCCAGTTGAAATTACCCCCGTCGACGATGATGCCCCCCATTGCGGTGCCATGTCCGTTGATCCATTTTGTGGCGGAGTCAACCACGATGTTCGCTCCCCACTCGAAGGGATTGCATAGGTAGCCTCCGGCTCCGAAAGTGTTGTCTACAATCAATGGAATGCCGTTTTCGTGGGCTACGGCGGCTATTCCCTCTATGTCGGCTACGCCGCATGTGGGGTTGCCCATGCTTTCACAGAAGATGGCGCGGGTGCGGTTGTCCACGAGCTGTGCGAAATCAGCAGGTTCTTCGCCTGTGGCGATGCGCACCTCAATGCCAAGGCGCCGGAGCGTATGGCGGAACTGGTTGTATGTGCCGCCGTAAAGCAACGGTGACGCCACGATGTTGTCGCCCTGCGAAGCAAGCGATGTCACGGCAATGAGTATGGCCGACATGCCCGAAGAGAGAGCGAGGGCGCCAACACCGCCGTAAAGGGCCGCTATACGCTCTTCGTAGGCCGTGGTGGTCGGGTTCTGCAGACGGGTGTATATGTTGCCGGGTTCGGAGAGCTCAAATAGTTTCGCGGCATGGTCGCAGGTGTTGAAACGGTATGCGGCAGTGGGATAAATGGCAACTCCGCGCGCGCAGGTCGGGTCCTGCTTGTTGAGGCCGGCGTGGATCTGGCGGGTCTCGAATCCAAGTTTTTTAATGTCCATCTTCTGTGAATATCTTTTATGTTTGAATTTTTCTGATTTGATAAAAGCGAACCGGCTCCCGAGATGTTCAGGAGCCGGTTCGTTATGATGGTATATGTATGTGACAATCTTCACACCCGGCTCCGTCGGCTGCGCATGCACATCATCTCCATCATCGACTTGCCCGCGGGCAGGCCGAAGTATCTGGCGCTATGTATGGCGTACTGTTTCATGAGACCGGAAGTCGGATTATCTAAAAATGTCAGTTTTATTACGTCGCAAAGTTAGTCGTTATATTTCAAACGGCAAAATAAATGATATAGTTTTATTGCAATCCCCTTTTCGTGATAAAGTGATGTTTTCTGTATGGCCGGTATATTCCCCACCGGGCATGCGGCCTTATGTAACCTGCTATATTCCGTTGTGAATAAGTAAGTTTGAGTCCGATATAAATGATTGTAATCTCTGAAAACGGGTCATGTATTCTTTAGGGGAAGGTAGAATTTTCAATGTGTTTTCAATGCAATATCAAAAGCTGCATGCATTGTTTTTTAACGGCGTTCGCTTCAAAATTTCCCAAAACATTTGCACATTAAAAAAAATCGCCGTACCTTTGCATCACTGAAAGCGAAAAACCGCTTCAAAAGGCTCCTGAAACCTTTTGATCCCCTTGAAAATACGGCGGTTTTGAGCGTACCAAGCCCAGGTGGCGGAATGGTAGACGCGCGCGTTTCAGGTGCGCGTGCCGAGAGGCG
>CADFRV010000099.1 GCA_902836725.1 Muribaculaceae bacterium | reverse complement strand
TTCCATCCTGAAAACCTGCTCGAAGTGGGACACGGACGTGAAGTGACAAACATAATCTTCAACCGCGCCGTCCCGAAAACGAAGATACACGTCTGGCATCCCGACCGCCATCCCGATCCCGCGTTACTGGGCAAGACAGAGCCGTTTGTGCTTATCAACCAGTTCCATACCTCTTACGAGCACATACTTGAAAAATACATAAGCCAGTTGCTCGAAAAGGGTGAATCGATATATTTCGTGCGCAATCTGGACATCCTGCCGAAAATGGCGCAACTGTGGAAATTCATAACATCGATGACCGATTTCGGTATGGGATTCACCGACGGATATACCGGCATCTTTGTAGCCCGCAGGGGTCTCCCCCACCAGATACATAAACTTCTGATGTGAGAAACATACCAGACATACCTTCGCTGCTTCGGGAATTCAGAGGTTATCTGGCACTGCAACGCGGCCTGTCGTCAAACACCGTGGAGTCTTATATCTTCGATGTAGAGAAACTTGTGGATTATCTCACCGACGAAGGTACTTCGCTGCGTGATGTAGACTATACGAGACTCCAGAATTTCGCCGCGGCTCTGTATGATCTCGGGATTGCCGATGCCTCCCGCAAACGTGTGATTTCAGGAACCAAATCGTTTTTCCATTATCTCAAGACAGAGGGGTATATAGAGACCGATCCGGCTGTACTGCTCGAGACACCACGGCTTGGGCGCCATCTGCCCGAAGTGCTGAGTGTGGATGAGATAAACTCGCTTATCGAGGCCATCGACCCGGATATGGCGGAGTCTGAGCGCAACCATGCCATAATCGAGACCATGTATGGCTGCGGGCTGCGCGTCAGCGAGCTTGTAAACCTGGAGATATCACGTATCAATTTCGACGAACTTTATCTGGTGGTGCACGGCAAGGGCAACAAGGAGCGGATGGTGCCCATGTCTCCGGTATCGGTGGAATGCATCCAAAGCTACATCCACAACTCCCGGTGCATGCTGAAAATAGACCGCGGCGAAGAGAACATACTGTTTCTGAACCGGCGCGGCCACAGGCTCACCCGCCAGATGATCTTCACCATGATACGGCGCCTGGCAGACGCGGCGGGTATACAGCGCCAGATATCACCGCATACATTGCGCCACAGCTTCGCCACCCATCTGCTCGAAGGGGGCGCCAACCTGCGCGCCATTCAGCAGATGCTCGGCCACGAGAGCATCGCCACAACCGAGATCTATATCCACCTGGATACCACTCGCCTGCGCGAAGAGATACTGCAGCACCACCCGAGAAACATAAAATAACTCTGAACATCTTCCGACAGCGCTGCCCCCGGCTGTCACTGACCGCTCCGGTATCTCCTGTTCCTCCTGTCACACAATAAAATGGTGAAAAAGGAGTTATACTCTTAGATAATCTCCCAAGTGAGCTGCAACAGAAGAAAATGAATAAGAACAGAAATATATATCGGCATAGTGTCTGCGGCCTCGCTGCCGCACTGGCAATCGGTTCATCCGCCCCCTCGCTCCATGCCGACGACAATATAAAAAACGAGTTCAACCCTGTGCAGACAGGTGTAACATCGCTTAGTATCGCTCCCGACGCCCGTGGAGCGTCTATGGGCGACCTCGGCGCTGCGACCGATCCCGACGTGAACTCCCAGTTCTGGAATCCATCCAAGTATGCCTTCGCGTATTCACAGGGATCGATCGGCCTGAGCTACACCCCCTGGCTCCGCAAACTTGTAAACGACATATTTCTCGCAGATCTGGCAGGTTACTGGAAACTCGGCTCACAGGACAATCAGGCGTTGAGCGCATCTTTACGCTATTTCTCTCTGGGAGAGGTAAGTACCACAGACGTTGCCGGTGTGACCAACAGCATCAACCCTTATGAAATGGCCATCGACGTGGGCTATTCCCGCAAACTGTCGGAGAAATTCTCGATGGGCGTGGTTTTCAGGTACATCTACTCAGACCTCGCCTACAACACCTCTGACGTAGGCGACAATTCCACAGGCGCGTCAGCTTTTGCCGCCGACCTTTCCGGCTATTATACCACCTATCCCATCATAGGACAGAACGAATGCCAGTGGTCATGGGGTTTCAATATCTCCAACATCGGCTCCAAGGTGGCATATGACAACGGCAACAATCCGGCATTCCTCCCGACCAACCTGCGTCTGGGTACCACATTCATGTTCCCTCTCGCAGATTACCACACGCTTGCTTTCAGCCTTGACCTGAACAAACTTCTGGTGCCCACCCGTCCGCGTCAGCAGGATTATCTCAATGCCGACGGCCAGGAGGACCAGGAAGCATACCAGAAAGCTCTCGACGACTGGAAAGACATGTCGCCTATCTCAGGCATATTCAAGTCGTTCAGCGACGCCCCCGGAGGCACCAAAGAGGAAATTCGTGAGATAAACTACTCAATAGGAGCCGAATACAGCTACAACCAGCAGTTCTTCCTCCGCGCGGGTTATTACCACGAAAGCGAGTTCAAGGGTAACCGACAGTATTTCGGTTTCGGTGCCGGCTTCTCGCTCAATGTAGTCCGTCTTGATGCATCATACATGCTTGCGACCGCACAGACCTCGCCACTCGACCAGACCCTGCGCTTCACTCTCTCTTTCGACATGGATGGTCTCAAGAGCCTTCTCGGCCGCAAGTGATCCACACCGCGAATATAGAAGTCATTTAAACTTTTTCTTTAATGGCTTCATAATCCCTTACCGCTAATCAACATATTTCTCTTACCAGATGGAATTCCGCACCGGCAACGGTTTCGACGTGCACCGCTTCTCAGAGGGGCGGCGCCTCGTCATATGCGGGGTTGAGATACCCCACGAACTCGGTCTTCTGGGGCACAGCGATGCCGATGTGGCGCTCCATGCCCTCTGCGACGCTATTCTCGGAGCGGCCGCCCTGCGCGACATAGGTTACCATTTTCCCGACAGCGACGAGCGCTACCGCGGAGCCGATTCCAGGATGCTTCTGCGTGAGACAGCCCGTCTGGCAGGGGAGCGGGGCTTCCGTATCGGCAATGTGGATGTGACGATAATCGCCCAGGTGCCTAAAATGTCGCCGTACATAGAGCAGATGCGCTCCAATGTGGCGGAAGATCTGTGTCTGCCTCTTGACGCCGTATCAGTAAAGGCCACCACCACAGAGCGTCTCGGTTTCACAGGCCGCGGAGAGGGGATAGCCTCGATGGCCACCGCCAGTCTGCTGCGTGACTGACAGTTATGCGGAATACTGATTGGTATTTGTTTCTTAAAATGTGGTAAAAAAGTCATATATCCGGAATATCGTTCCGGATATTTTGTTATAATCCTACAACGGGGACATTCCTTAAGCATCCCCGCATACTTTGATTAATTAATCTCGGGCATACAGATGCCCGAGGATCAACGTTTCAAAAAAGGGATTATAATGAAGACTTATATCAGGGAATATCTTATCGTGGCAATCATTTGCCTGATAGCATCCTCCTCAGCTTTCAATGCGGCGGGGGAGACGGTAGAGCCTATAAAATATGGCGACATGGAACATTGGGTGATCCGTCATATCAAAGAATCGAAAATCATCGGAGGGAAATCCAAGACACTTTACGCCATAGGTCCTACCCAGACAATAGATGGATCAGTGCCATACACCAACCGCGGCGGTTCCCCCTGGGCCACCTCAAACGTGATGGCAAAGGTTGCGGGAATAGTAAAGGGGAGCAATGCGGTGTTTCCCGACACACGCGATACCGGAGGCCGCTGCTGCAAGCTCTCCACCCTTATGGAGCAATGCAAAGCCCTGGGAGTGGTGAACATAGAGGTGCTTGTTCCCGGATCGATATTTCTGGGGAGCATGCTCGAACCGGTAAAATCCACCAAAAATCCATATGCAAAAATGGAAATGGGCATACCGTTCGCCAAGCGTCCCAAAGCGCTACAGTTCGATTACCGCCTTGAGATGCCCGCCAAATCAGACCGCATATACGCACCGGGATTCGGCTCACAGAAAACTATTCCCGGCCATGACAACTCGGAGGTATACATAATCCTCCAGCGCCGGTGGGAAGACGAAAACGGCAACATATATGCAAAGCGGGTGGGTACAGGCCGCGAGCATTATAGCAAGTCTACCGGCGGATGGGTCAACGGCCACCGCATTCCGGTAAAATACGGAGACATATCAAAAGACCCTGATTTCAAGAGCTATATGGGACTTATACCGGAAGAGAAGAGCTACTATGCCCGCAACTCGAAAGGCAAGATGGTGCCTGTGAAGGAGGTAGGATGGGATGCACCCGACGCAACCCCGACCCATCTGCTTGTAATGGCTTCGGCGGGAAGCGGCGACGCATATGTGGGCACACCCGGTCTTACCCTGTGGGTAGACAACTTCGCACTCGTATATTAGTAACTGTTCAAAATTATTTTATCTACCGGCCAGTTGCTTAGTGGCGGTTATATATGAACCGTGCCAGTCCGAAAATATACCGTCTGAAGCCCGGATTGTAGGCAAGCAAACGGTCAAACCATGCTATGCGCGGGGTGATGAACCTCACCACAAGCCCCACATACACCATAGCGAAAAGTGTGCCTATGCCTATCACATTCCACATCCATGCGCCGAAGAAGAGATAGCACGAAGCCACCGCAAGCACCACAAGGGTGGTATCCACTATGATTTTCACTTTGGCGAAAGGCTTTCCTGAAACCTGGCTCAAAACGATTGAAATGCCTTCTCCGGGCATGGTTACCGAGCCGCATTTCACTTCAAAAGCTATGCCGATACCCATCACCGTGCATCCGGCAAACTGCGCCAGGGCCTGCGGCAATATAGTGTCGCAGGCCAGTCCGGATGTAAGCGTCATGTTCACATCTATGAGCCATCCGAAAACAAAGCCTATGGCAAGCTGAAACAGCTGCATGGGGTCAAATTTACTCCTCAATACCAGGATCTGGCAGAACACCAGAATGAAATTCATTATTATGGTATAGCTCCCTATGGTAAGGGCAGGAGCCTTTCCCGCCTCTCCGGCAAGTGAAAAAACAAATGGCAGCGACGATATCACGCTACTGCCAAGAGAGGATTTCACACACAAGGCCACTCCAAGGGTCATAAGATAAAGCGAGGCCAGAAGTAAAATATGTTGCCAGACAAACGATACTATTCTTTCTTTTCTGCTACTTGTCAATGCTATAGACATATCCAATATAAAAATAAACTGTCAATGAGGTTTAAAACAGGCACACGGATGCTGTGGCCGTGAGCTATTAAAACATTCAGCGAGGCACAAATACCGGTTCGAGTATTTCCAGTTCAAGCGCAGTTTCTATTTTTGAAATTGTCTCAATAGAAAGATTCTCTGTCCCTTTCAGTACACGGGAAATATATTGCTGGGAGCAACCCATCCGTTCGGCAAGCGCCTTTTGCGTCAGCCCGAGTTCTTCCATCTTGTCAAGCATCATCATGGCGATGCGCTGTGAATATCTCAACCAAGATTTGTTGGCAACACGCCATTCAGCATTTTCTCGCCATTTTGACGGAGTGCTGCTACGATGCTCATTTAGCCTCAATGTAATTTCTTCTCTTGTTCTCATAAAAGCCTCCTTTCTTAGTTAACTTCTCGAAGATAATCTTTAAACGAATCCATGTCAGTTATATCGTTTTCAAGTAAATATCTTCTAACATTTTCCATTCTTGCCAATTCAACCAAAGTGTGTTCGCGCTCCTGCATCGTTCTCGTCAGTTTGATTGCGCCGCCGGTTATTATATATATTCCCGGATCAAGTTTAATAGCGTATATCCGCAACCACGAAGCATGTCTTGGGGTGTCACGTAGACGAGCCTTTTCTTTACCGAGAAGCATCTCCGAAGTCCTGCTGTTTTCAAGTGGTCTAAAGATTTCATCAAGGTTTGCGTCAGGAGAAATATCCATAATCAGGCATTGAAGTCGATCACTGTCATCAATCGTATCATATATTGCCTGATTAACATCTGTAATTTTGAAATACGATGCGAGGTCACCGATATTCTGCCGGCAGAAGGAACGCAACCATACAACGTCATTCCACTGGTCGAGAATGGTGTCAAGCACATTGTCAAGGCAATTGTCATATCGCACCGCCCAAAGATTTCCGTTGTCTGTAATCAGGTCAAATTCCATATCTTAGAGGTTGTTTAATAATACCTGTTAATTAGAGATGTTCTGCGTTGTAAAACATTCTCTTAGGTTTTTGCAAAGGTACGAACTATTTTACATATATACAACTTAAAAGTTGTTTTTGTTTTTATGCGACCTCACTTGTTTAACTCGTGCCCATCAGTGATTTTTTCAGTTTAACCATTTTATGTAACTTTGCAGTTATATGGAAGATGTAAAAAACAACCAGGCAGAAGAGAAGCCGAAGAAAATGACGGTGCTCGACGCCGACGACATAATGGAGATGGTGCCCAAACTGCGCGGACACCGCAAGTTTGTGGACTGGTTCATCCGTTTCATCTCGCTTGACAAGGTAAACGACATCCACGCACACAACGCCGCCACCCCGGGACCACAGTTCGTGCACGGGCTCCTGAACGATCTCGACATAAAGCTCAAGATAGACAACGAGCAGGTGCTCGACCACCTGCCCGAAGGAGCGTTTGTCACAGTCAGCAACCACCATTTCGGAGCACTTGACGGCATAATCCTCATCAACCTCATAGCAAGCCGCAGGCCGGAATACAAGGTGATGGTGAATATGGTGCTGAACTACATCTGGGCGATGCGCCCCAATTTCATAGCCGTAGACGCCATGGCCTCCGACGATCCCAAGAAAAAGGCTGTATCCATGGCCGGTATAAGGGAGGTGATAAAGAACGTGCGCGCCGGTAAACCGGTGGGATTCTTCCCCGCAGGCGCAGTAGGCAAAGTCAACTGGCGCGGCCGTCTCCAGGACCGCGAATGGCAGCCTACCGTCATACAGCTCATCGAGAAACTCAAGGTGCCTGTGGTGCCAATTTTCTTCCACGGCTCGCAATCATGGTGGTTCAATTTCCTCGGTGTGGTGTGCTGGCAGCTGCGCACATTCCGCCATCCGGCCGAAGTTTTCCGCAAAAAGGGGAGCACCTTCCACATCACCATAGGTGAACCCATCAGCGTGGAGGAACAGATGCGCCATATGGGATCTGAAAAGGAGTTCAGCGACTTCATACGCCACGAGACCTACAAACTCCGTGATAAGAAATACGCCACCGGCACAGTGGTGACAAAACCATATTGACACTATAGTGGCAAACGCAGACCAGATACAGCAGGCCAAAGCACGCTTGGGAATAGTGGGTACCGCACCCTCGCTGCTGCAGGCCGTAGGACGCGCCATACGTGTGGCACCCATAGACATATCGGTGCTAGTAACCGGCGAGAGCGGCAGCGGAAAGGAATTCTTCCCGCAACTGATCCATGCATGGTCGCCGAGAAAACACTCGCGCTATATAGCCGTGAACTGCGGCGCCATACCGGAAGGAACCATTGACTCCGAACTGTTCGGTCATGAGAAAGGTGCGTTCACAGGCGCCATATCGTCGCGCAAAGGTTATTTCGAGGAGGCCGACGGAGGCACTATCTTCCTTGACGAAGTTGCGGAACTTCCGCTGACCACACAGGCCCGACTGCTCCGTGTGCTCGAAAGTGGCGAATTCATAAAGGTAGGTTCGTCGGTCGTGCAGAAAACCAACCTGCGCGTGGTAGCCGCCACAAATGTGGATATGGAAAAAGCCGTGAAAGAGGGGCGTTTCCGCGAGGATCTGTTCTACCGTCTCTCCACGGTGCAGATAACAGTGCCGCCGCTGCGCGACCGTGGATCAGACATAATGTTGCTTGCACGCAAGTTCGCCAACGATTTTGCCGAGCGTTACCGTGTGCCGGCCGTGACATTCGGGGACGACGCACGCGATGCCCTGCTGCATTACCGGTGGCCCGGCAATGTGCGGCAACTGAAAAACGTCGTGGAACAGATAGCCCTTTTCGAAGGGGGAAACAATGTGGACCGCGACACCCTGCTGCATTACCTTCCGCAGGCAGCCACCACCTATGCCCCTGTAAAGCATCAGGAAGCTCCCGCGCCACACTCCTACGAGCATGAACGCGAAATGCTGTTCAGTCTCATCATGCGCATGCAGAACGAGATCTCGGAACTGAAAGAGCAGATAGCAGGGGAGAGGAGAGTGGATACACCTGCCGCACATTCCTCCGTTGCCGTGACAGCACACAAGGAGAGCGGCGCCAGCCGTTACCCGATATGCGTCAACCCCGTGCATCCGCAGCCTCAGCATATCTACGATCCGCTTGCCCCATCACGACAGGAGCCTCCCCATGAGGTTGAGGACACAGAGCCTGTGGATGTACCGTTCCATACCGTAGAGCGATGGGAGGGGCGCACCCTTGAGGAAACCGAGCGCGAGACAATACGCCTCGCCCTGGAGCGTAACGAAGGGAAGCGCAAGGCCACAGCGGCGGAACTCAACATCTCGGAGCGCACACTTTACAGAAAAATCAAGGAGTTCGGTCTCGAATAGCATCCGGCCGTTCCGTAGGTCAGGACATATAACAGAAATTAAAAGTGAAGCATTTCATAAGCATACTGGTACTGGCGATGATGGCTCTGATACCCCAGAGCTGCCGCATAAGCTATAAACTCAACGGAGCAGCCATAGACTATACAGTCTACCGCACGATACATGTGGGAGAGTTCCCCATACGCGCCGCACTGGTGTATGCCCCCCTGCAGCAACAGTTCGAGAACACCCTGCTCGACTATATCACCCGCAATACACGCCTGACCACCACCGACGGAGCCGCCGATCTGGAGATGGAGGGTGAAATTACAGGCTACAACCTCACCCCGCAGGCCGTGACCGAGGATGCATACGCCTCAAAGACACGCCTTACCATAACAGTTAAGGTGAAATATACCGACAGTAAAAAGGATGGCAACGATATAAA
>CADFRV010000098.1 GCA_902836725.1 Muribaculaceae bacterium | reverse complement strand
TAACATTTTCTCAATAAAAGCTTTCAGATTAGTTCCGGAAGCCGCAGCTCTTACTGATAAAGTCCTGAACGTTTGTTCCGGTATATCAATGACCTTTCTTCTTTTTGCATTTGATAATGATGTATCCATAAGTCTTATTTTTAGCAAATATATATCATATATATGAGACGGCACACCGCCCCGGGCGCACAAAAACATTGCGGCGCTGTGCTTAAGGGAAAGCGCAGCGCCTGTAGGGTATGTCTAATGTGGAGGGGGTAATGTAGTTGTGTGGGTAGGGGCGTGGTCAGCTTTTGGGGCCGTTTTCCTGCTGATATGCGCGGGGAGTCATGCCGGTGAATTCGGTGAATTTGGTGTGGAAGTTGCTTCGGTCGTTGAATCCCACCAATTCATAAAGGCAGCTTACCTGCAATCCGGGAGTGGACCGGATGAGGCGTTCGGCTTCTTCAAGCCTCAGGCGCATACGCCAGCTTCGGAATGTGGTATTGTGCACTTGCTGGAAGTAAGTGATGAATTCGTTTCGCGACACTCCCATCCGCTCGGCAAGCTGCTCGGTGGTGACGTCGCTCTCTATAAATCCTTTCTGCTCCGCCCAGTGGCGCAGTGCCTCCTCGAGCTTGTCGTAGTGCGATGCGATGGACTGCGTGGATGTATCTGATGCGGTGCTGTCTGCGGAGTGCAGTTCTGTAGCCGCTGGCGCAGTGGCCGGTTCGCCTACGATCTTGATGATATAGTCTCCCTTTATGCGGTAGCCGATCATGGTGACGCAGATCCATGTATAATATACGGTGTAGAGAACCACCAGGGAGGTGTAGAGCTCCGAAGACATGGGGAGCAGGAAGATGATAAGCATCACTCCGCCGATTGCCACAGCGCTGTAGAAGATGCGCAGTACTGGGCGCAGATGTATGGACGACTCCTCGTCGTCGTAGTGCACATACAGCGCGCTCTCTGTGTTCTTGTAGAATCGTCTGAAACGGCCTACGTAATATTTCACCTGGAACAGGAAGAATACAATAAACAGCGCGTAGCTGAAATAATATGCTTCAGGGGAATAGATCTGCACGGCTATAAGCTGCGCCGCCATGAGCATGATGAATATGATCTGCCAGATTATGCGGCGTGTGGTGACCTCAAGCGGTGCCACGAGTGTGGTGGCGGTGGCTGCCAGCAGGAGTGCCTGAAAGCTTGTGTCCCAGATGACCACTGTTTTCTGCCATACCGCATCGTCGCAGGGAGCCATCAGGTAGCTTACCACTGCAAGCGCGCTGAAAGTGGATACCATGAACCATCGTGAAATCGACCACCTCAGCCACCGGCGTGAACGGGGTGTCGGCAACCCCGCCAGGACTACTGCCAATGTGACCAGTATGGCTGTGGACACATATGAAATCAAAATTTGATGAGGGCAGGGCAACATGTCGGTTTCTTTTGGTTTTGGCGGTTAATTTCTACGTTATCAGATCGGCAAATCAGCTGTGACAGCGCAATCAGACGGTAATGTTATGAGGTTTTAAAGGAATAATATCAGATGTATGTGCGTAAAAGACGCATATAACCGCTCCGACACATGTAAAAATAATATACTGCAAAAAATCGCATGTTAGTCTGCTGTATTACAGCAAAGCTGTCAGGCGCATCCGTCTTATTGATTGCAAAATTAAAGAAAAAGAGCAGACAAGACGTTGTGAACGCTGTTGTTTTTCGTGTTGTTTTTATAAATAATTCCTTCTGTAGCCTTCCGACATGGTAAATTCCAATTTTTTCATTAATTTTGATACACGTATAGAATCTGACCGGGAGAGTTTGGCTACATCAAGCGGCGGTGCTTTTGTCCTCTGGCCGGTATGCATATATCATAATATCATGGAAAAGCTGATGCAATTTGTCTGGCAGCATGGTTTCGGTGTGCGTCCCGGAATGACCACTGTCGACGGGCGGCGACTGGTTGTCATCAACCAGGGCAGGCTCAATCCCGATGCGGGTCCCGATTTTTTCAATGCTACTGTCTGTATCGACGGACAGACATGGGCCGGCAATATCGAGATCCATGTGAAAGCGTCTGACTGGTACCGTCACCATCATGATTCTGACCCTGCATATGACTCGGTTATTCTTCATGTGGTGCAGGAAAATGATGCGGTAGTCCGTCGCCACGACGGTTCTGTAATACCGCAGACCGTGCTCAGATGCACCCCGCAGGCCGCGCAAAGATGCAACTCCCTGCTGCGCGATGCCGTCCGCGGACTTCCTTGCCGCGATACTCTCGCGGCTATACCGGCCATTTACCGCACCGATTGGATCACTGCCCTGGCTATGGAGCGGCTATACCGCAAAAGCGAGAGGATACTGTCGCTCGTAAAAGAGACGGCCGGATACTGGGAGGGAGCCGCGTTTATAACGCTTGCGCGCGGACTCGGTTTCGGCCTCAACAGCGAGCCTTTCGAGATACTTGCCAAAAGGATGCCGCTGCAGTTTCTTAACAAGCATGCCGATGAATTGCTTACAGTGGAGGCACTTCTGTTCGGACAGGCAGGGCTTATCCCCGGGCAGGAGCCGGGAGAAGACCCATACACCACCCGTCTCAGACAGGAATATCTGTTCATGGCCCATAAATTCCAGGTCAGGCCCCCATCGCTTGCATGGAAAATGGCACGCACGCGCCCCCATAACTTCCCTCACCGCCGCATCGCCCTGTTGGCCGAGATGATCCACAGGGGTTTTTATCTTGTCGGGAAAATCTGCGACTGCAATTCCGTGGAACAGTTGCGCAAGCTCTTCACTGTGGAGCTGCAGGGCTTCTGGGCCACACACTTCACATTCCGCGATAGCGCGCCGGGAAGCCGTGCCGCAGCCCTCAGCCGCGATTCTGTCGATACGCTTCTTATAAATGTGGCAGTGCCGCTGCTGCATGCGCGTCAGATGACACTCCAGGATTTCAGCGGCATGGAAAAATCTGTGGAGATTCTGCAGCATCTCGCTCCGGAAAACAATTCAATCGTAAGGCTTTTCGGAGCGGCCGGACTTGAGTGCCGCGATGCATTCACATCACAGGCCTGCATAGAACTGCGCCGGGAGTATTGCGAAAAAAGCAAGTGCATCTACTGCCGTTTCGGCCATCGCATGCTCTCGGCAGAAATATCGCGTCCATGAGCCGTTCTACTTATCTTTCAGGGCTGCAAGCATTTCGCCGGCGGTAAGATGGAGCCGGGGATGCCGCCATGCGGGGGCAAGTTCCGCTACTGGTTGCAGCACGAAATCGCGCAGATGCATGCGCGGATGGGGGAGTGTAAGGGAGGGGGTATCTAAAACAAGGCCCTCATAGTAGATAAGGTCAATGTCGATCATGCGGTCGGCATATCCTCCCGCGGCATTGCGGTGGCTGTCGGCGCAGATATTGCATTGTATTTCCATCAGGTCGCCGAACAGTTCCTCTGCTCCGCAGCTCACGGTAAGTTCCACCCCTATGTTTAGAAAGCGGTGTGTGCTCTCATATCCCCACGGTTCGCTTTCCATAAAACCGGACCGCCGTACCGATACCACATGCGGTAAAAAAGAAATCCCGGCCACAGCGCGCTCTATGAGCGAGCGGCTGTCGCCGAGATTGGATCCTATGTTTACATGCGCTGTCGCCAATTGACTGTAGCGGTATGTGACTGTCTGTCTGGATCAGAGTGTGCGGGATACCTCGATCTCCTCGAATCCCTCGATGATGTCGCCGGTCTGGATATCGTTGTAGCCCTGGATGGAGAGACCGCACTCGAGACCTGCGACCACCTCCTTGGCATCGTCCTTGAAGCGTTTGAGCGAACCGAGCTCGCCTGTATAGCGCACGATACCTTCGCGGATGAGGCGCACTTTGTTGCTGCGCTTGATCTTGCCTTCACGCACAAGGGCGCCGGCGATGGTGCCGACTTTCGAGATCTTGTATGTCTCGAGCACTTCGGCGGTACCGGTGATCTCCTCGCGCACTTCCGGTGCGAGCATGCCGGCCATGGCGTCTTTCACCTCCTCTATGGCCTGGTAGATCACAGAGTAGAGACGTATCTCCACACCTTCGCGCTCTGCCTCGCGGCGTGCCGCCTGCGACGGGCGCACCTGGAAGCCAATGATGATGGCGTCGGATGCGGCGGCCAGGGTCACGTCGCTCTCGGAGATCTCTCCCACAGCCTTGTGGAGCACATTGACCTGTACCTCCGGTGTGGAGAGCTTGATGAGCGAGTCGCTGAGTGCCTCGATGGAGCCGTCCACGTCGCCTTTGACGATGATGTTGAGCTCCTGGAACGATCCGAGAGCCTGACGGCGCGCGATATCGTCGAGGGTGAGGCGCTTTGAGGTGCGCATGCCGAGCTCGCGCTGCAGCTGCTGGCGCTTGTTGGCGATCTCGCGTGCCTCCTGTTCGGAGTCGAGCACGTTGAATGTGTCGCCGGCGGTGGGAGCGCCGTCCAGGCCAAGTATCAGGGTCGGTTCGGCGGGGCCTGCCTCTTTGATGCGCTGGTTACGCTCGTTGAACATAGCCTTGATCTTGCCGTAGTGCGTCCCTGCGAGGATGATGTCGCCCTGGCGGAGAGTACCGTTCTGCACGAGCACTGTCGCCACGTAGCCGCGTCCCTTGTCGAGCGACGATTCTATGATGGAGCCGGTGGCATTGCGGTTCGGGTTTGCCTTGAGGTCGAGCATCTCGGCTTCGAGCAGCACTTTCTCGAGCAGTTCCTCTACTCCGATACCTTTCTTCGCCGAGATATCCTGCGACTGGTATTTGCCGCCCCATTCCTCCACCAGATAGTTCATGGCGGCGAGCTGTTCCTTGATCTTGTCGGGGTTGGCAGCCGGCTTGTCTATCTTGTTGATGGCGAACACGATGGGCACACCTGCCGCGCTCGCGTGGTTTATGGCCTCCACCGTCTGGGGCATCACGTCGTCGTCGGCGGCGACGATGATGATGCAGAGGTCGGTGACCTTCGCACCGCGGGCACGCATGGCGGTAAATGCCTCGTGGCCGGGGGTGTCGAGAAATGTGATGTGGCGTCCGTCGGCGAGTTTCACGTTGTAGGCGCCTATATGCTGTGTGATGCCGCCGGCTTCTCCGGCTATCACGTTGGCTTTGCGGATATAGTCAAGGAGCGATGTCTTGCCGTGGTCCACGTGGCCCATCACGGTCACGATCGGCGGACGCGAAAGGAGATCTTCCTCGCTGTCCTCCTCCTGCTGGATGGCCTCGACCACTTCGGCCGATACAAATTCGGTCTTGAAGCCGAACTCCTCGGCCACGATGTTGATGGTCTCGGCATCAAGGCGTTGGTTGATCGATACCATCACGCCGAGGTTCATGCATGTGCCGATAACCTTGTTGATGGGCACATCCATCATGGATGCCAGGTCGTTGGCGGTCACGAACTCGGTGAGCTTCAGGATCTTGCTTTCTGCCGCTTCCTGTTCGGCCAGTTCGCGCTCACGTTCGGCGTTGGCCTCGCGTTTCTCCTTGCGCCATTTCACACCGCGTTTCTGTCCTTTGGCGGTGAGGCGGGCGAGCACCTCTTTTACCTGTTTCTGTACATCCTCCTCGTTTACCTCGGTGTGCACAGGGGTGTTGTTGCGGCGGTTGCGCTCCTTGTTGTTTCCGCGCTCACGGCGTTCGCCACCGCGTCCGCCGCCATTGCCGTTGCCGCCACCCTGCTGCTGGTTGGCGCTCTTCTCGATATCGATCTTCTCCTTGCCGCCGATACGCTTGCGTTTCTTGCGGTCCCCCTCTCCGTTTCCGGCATTGCCTCCGTTGGCTTTGGCGATACGCTCGTTGCGGCGTTCCTCCTTGCTCTTCTTCTTGGGGCGGGTGCTCTGGTTTATGGTGGAGAGGTCGATCTTGCCGATCACGTTGATGGTCGGACGGTCCTGCGGAAGTCCGAGAGTGAAGATCTCCTCCTCTTTCTCTTTTGTTTCCGCTTCAGGTGCCGGAGCTGCTTCAGCGACAGGCTTGGGAGTCTCCGGTTTCTGTGCGGGGGCTTTCGGTGTCTCGCGCTGTGCGGCAGGCGCCTGCGGTTTTTCGGGGGCTGCCTCCTTTGTTGCCGCCGGGGCGGTTGCTTTGGGCGCGTCTGCCTTAATGGGCTTCTCTTGCGCCGGTTCAGCAGGTTTCGTCTCCGCTTTGGGAGCTACAGGTGCGGGTGCGGGTGCGGGTGCGGAAGTTTCGGCAGCCGGCGCCGGTGCGGCATGCTCTTCGCGCTGTGCGGGAGCTTCGGCTGCGGGTGCCGGCTTCTCTTCCGGTTTGGTCATGGCGGGAGGAGCGGGAGCTTTTTCAGGTTCCTGCGTTGCGGGCTGCGGTCTTACGGGGTTCCCGTGACGGTCAAGTTCAATCTTGCCCAGAATTTTCGGTCGGTTGATCTGTGTCTCGACCTTGATCTCCTCCGGTGTCCGTGAAGTGGATGGCTTGGTCTTCACACCGCGGGTGTTGGTAAACTCCTGCGACTTGCTTTTGAGGTCTTTGTCGCTCTTGAATTCTTTTACCAACAGATCGGCGACCTCCTGCTCTATGCGTGCATTGGGGTTGTCGTCTACAGTGATGTTTTTACCTCGCAGGAATTCCACCACTGTGGGAAGCGCCACATTGAGGTCTCTTGCTACTTTGCTTATTTTAATTCTCGCCATGAAATGGTTTTAATATTGTCTTTGGGATTCAGGATAGAGAGGCGTGGTTCCGCATGGACCGGGAGGGGGGGAGTGATGCCGTGCGCCGCGGTGTTATTCCCGGGTCTCCCCGTCGGCGGCTGCGGCTATGTCGGCGGCAGGATCAGAGGTCTCGGCGCAGGCGTCGGAGGGGGTGTCGGCAGCGGCAGCGGCGTCGTTGTCATCATCCTCGAACTCGGCGCGGAGTATGGCGAGCACGTCGTCCACGGTCTGCTCCTCGAGGTCGGCCTTGTTGATGAGGTCCTCGCGCGGGGTGTTGAGCACGCTCTTGGCGGTCACGCATCCCATATCCTTGAGGGCGTCGATGATCCATTCCTCTATCTCGTCCTTGAATTCGTCGAGGTAGATATCCTCCTCGTATGTCTCGTCGGTGTCGCGGTATACGTCGATCACATAGCCTGTGAGCATGGATGCGAGCTTGATGTTGAGGCCACCTTTGCCGATGGCGAGCGACACCTGGTCAGGTTTCAGGAACACTTCGGCTTTCTTCTCCTCCTCGTCGATGCGGATGGAGGATATGCGTGCGGGGGAGAGGGCGCGCTGTATGAAGAGTGTCGGGTTGTTGGTGAAGTTGATCACGTCGATATTCTCGTTGCGCAGCTCGCGCACGATACCGTGGATGCGGCTTCCTTTCACGCCTACGCATGCGCCTACGGGGTCGATGCGGTCGTCGTAGCTCTCCACGGCTATTTTGGCGCGTTCGCCCGGGATGCGGGCCACAGCGCGGATGCTGATGAGACCTTCGTTGATCTCGGGCACCTCAAGCTCGAAAAGGCGGCGCAGGAAGTTCTCGTTGGTGCGCGACACGGTGATCTTGGGGTTGTTGTTGGCGTTGTCCACGTTGGCTATCACGGCGCGCACTGTCTCACCCTTGCGGAAGAAATCGCCGGGGATGGCCTGGTTCTTGGGGAGGAGCAGCTCGTTCTTGTCGTCGTCGAGCAGCAGGGTCTCGCGCGACCATGTCTGGTACACCTCGCCTGTCACGAGCTCACCTTCGAGATCCTTGAATTTGGCGTAGATAGCCTCTTTCTGCAGCTCGAGTATCTTCGACTGGAGGGTCTGGCGCAGTGTGAGGATGGCGCGCCGGCCGAAATCGGCAAAGATAATCTCTTTGGTGTGCTCCTCGCCGATCTCCACCTCGGGATCGTCGTCGGCGCGGGCGTCGGTGAGCGATATCTGCAGGTTGGGATTCTCCACCTCGCCGTCGGGCACGACCACAAGGTTCTGGAATATCTGCACGTCACCCTTGTCAGGGTTCATGATCACGTCGAGGTTCTCGTCGGTGCCGAACATCTTGGCAAGCACGTTGCGGAACGACTCTTCGAGCACGCTGATCATGGTTGTCTTGTCGATATTTTTCAGTTCTTTGAATATGGCGAACTGCTCCACCATATTTGGAGTTTCCTCTTTTTTAGCCATGGGTATAAAATGGTAATTGTTATTGTCTGTTTTGTCCGGGGTGGCGGCCTGTAGCCGCGCGGGGGTTATTTGAAGGAGAGAAGGTATCTTACCTGCTTCACGCCGGTGAATGGGAGGGTCTCCGACTGCATCACCACTGTGGGGCGCTTGGCTCCCGGCTCCTTGTATTTCACCGGATATTCAAACGTGAAATCCTCGTCGCCGACGGCGGTGAGCACCGCCTGGAGCTTACGGCCGTCGCATGTAAGCATCTCTATGTCGTTGCCTATGTTCTTCAGGTACTGGCCGCGCACTTTGAAGGGGGCGGTCAGGCCGGCCGATCCCACCTCGAGGTCATAGTCCTCCACGTCGCGGTCGAAGTCTTTTTCGATGGCGCGTGTCACCGAGGCACAGGTATCAATGTCGATACTGCCGGGTGAATCAAGCTCTACCGTTATACTGTTCTGCGGCGACACCTTTATGTCCACGATAAAAAGATCGGTGTCTGCGATGGCTTTCTCCACCGACTGTCTCAGCAACTCTTTGTCTATCATCAGTGATCTGTTTTGATTCGCACGCGGCACGCATAATGCGCGCCACATAACAAATGGAGGAAGCCTTGCAGCCTCCTCCGATAACTTCATCGCAAATTTACGACTTTATTTCCATTTCTGCAAACTGTGGCCCCTGCAGAGGGTACGGTTTAGTGTATGGATAGCCAATATTTAACAATTATTCTGCCTAAATTAGATAATTTTAACTGTTGCGCTATACTGTGGCGCACTGTCTGGGTGGCAGCTGAGAGGAGGGGTAAAAGAAAAAAATGCTTGCGGCGGAAAGCTACAAGCATTTTCGTTTTGTCGGGGTGACTAGACTCGAACTAGCGACCTCACGCCCCCCAGACGCGTAC
>CADFRV010000097.1 GCA_902836725.1 Muribaculaceae bacterium | reverse complement strand
TTAGAATGTTTCATTTAAACTTAAATTGATATTAATGATTTTTCTTGTCTCTCTCTTACGTAGGCAGCTGATACAATCAGATATTAGCATCCTGTCTTTATGCGGGGCGCCGGAGGCGGGCCGCATAAACTGTGCTCCTGGAGCACAGCCGCAGTATCATGAACTGTCGGCACAGGGGGAAAGGCCTCCGGCCGCCAATTTACAAATCACTAAATACCAAAATCATAAGTGGAATGATGATGTAATGTAAGCCACTCATTTTTCCTGGTGTTTAAGGTCTTCAGTCAGTATCGTCTACACGTATCAAATAGAATCAGCGGCAAAATTATTTAAAAATCTTAACAAAGCAATATCCGAATTAAGAAAAATGAGATTTGAAATTGTTAATAATAGTTAACACATAGAAACATACTCTCCTGCTACCCGCATCCAGAGAGCACAGAGGACAAAATCGCCACACAAAGACCGGCTGAAGTGTTTACAAGATTTAAAAGATGCGCATAAAAGCAAAAGGATGTGAACACGCTTTTACCAAATGGCTAACTTTGTATCCTATAAAGGAGAGCGCGCGGGAACGCTAAGGTTTCCAACATTATTTTTCTAAAAAATATTCACCGCGCAGAAACATCACGTTTACTCATAACTATTATACAAGAGAGAATTCAGATGAAAATTTCGAGGCGAAACTCGATGCTGTCCGTGGCAGCGGTCACTGCCATAGCGGCATGGGCCTACAACGTGACAGGCATCGTGACAGACCAGAACGGCGAACCGCTCATGGATGCCACAGTGCGTGTGTTGCAGGCGAAAGACTCCGCTTTCGTCAAAGGAGGAATCACAGACCTTGACGGCAATTTCCGCATCACAGACCTCAAAAAAGGGAAATACCTTGTGGAAGCCAACTATATCGGCTATGCGAAAAGCTATGCGCCGATAGACGTGAAGGCTAACCTGAAAATGGACACCCTTAAAATAATGGAGTCATCATACCTGCTCCAGGAAGCCACCGTGATCGGTGTGAAGACACCCATGAAAGTGATGCAGGACACCATAGAGTACAACGCCGACACATACAAGACGCCCCCGAACGCCGTGGTGGAGGACCTGCTCAAACGCCTCCCCGGAGTGGAGGTGGACTCCGACGGCAAGATCACCGCCAACGGCAAATCGATCACCAAGATCCTCATCGACGGCAAGGAATTCTTCACCGACGACCCCAAAGTAGCCTCCAAGAACCTCCCGGTGAACATCGTTGACAAACTCCAGGTGGTAGACCGCAAAAGCGATCTGGCACGCCTCACAGGTGTGGACGACGGGGAAGACGAGACCGTCATCAACCTCACCGTGAAGAAAGGCATGAAAAACGGATGGTTCGGCAACATAGAGGGGGGATACGGCACAGACGACCGTTATCTCGGATCGTTCAACATCAACCGCTTCTGGGACAACAACCAGGTGACACTCCTTGGATCGGCCAACAACACCAACGGCATGGGATTCACCGACAACAACGGCAACCGTTTCCGGCGTTTCGGCGGAGGACGCGGCATCACCACAAGCCAGTCGATCGGCCTCAACTTCAACCTTGGCAAAGACGAGAAACTGCGTTTCGGCGGCGACGTGATGTACTCACACACCGACCGCGACACACGCACCTCACGCGAGCGCCAGTATCTCTTCGCCAACGACTCCAAATGGGAAAGCTCCCGCAACTTCAACCGTGACCGCGGCCACAACCTCCGCGCCGACTTCCGAGTGGAATGGAAACCAGACTCATTCAACACCTTCGACTTCCGTCCCTCATTCTCTTACAACACCAACCGGTCCACATCGTCGAGCACCGACCGCATGACCGGCGCGCGCACCGTCGACGGCCAGACCGTGTTTGACCAACCCATCAACTACAGCATCAACAATGCCGGATCACACGGAAAGTCAATCGAAGCCTCAGGCCGGTTGATCTACAACCACAGCTTCGCGTCGCACCGCGGGCGCTCGTTCTCCGTGATGGCCAACTACTCCTTCTCAAACGTCAGGGAATACGAAAACTCGCTGGCATACACCTTCTTCAACAACAAGGAGGGAGCAGGAGCGCCCAAAGACGCATTCGAGGAAGCCGAGCGTGAAGAGATCGACAGCGATCCCGAAAGCTACCGCGAATATGTCTACGAGCAATACACCTCAAACCACCGCTGGACCAACAACGTCTCCGGACGCCTGAGCTTTACAGAGCCGATTGGCGATGTGGCCAACGGACATTTCCTCACCGTATCGTACCGCATACAGTACCGCTGGAACAATGCCGACAAAATCGTAGACCAGCGCTCCCCCATCGAAAACCCATGGCTACTGCCCGATCCGCTCAACCCCAACTTCGCAGAGTTCGTGTACGGTCCCTGGGAATATCAGCCCGACATTTCCAACCGGTTCCGCAACAACTTCATGAACCAGGATATACGCGCGGGCTACAAGAAAGTGAGCGCCAAATATACCCTCGATGCCGGCCTCTCAGTTGTGCCATCAATGACCAAAAGCATCGACCTCATAAACAGCGCCAAAAGCATCCCCGAACGATGGGTATGGAACTACGCCCCCTACCTGCGCTACCGCTACCGCATGGACAAGCAAAGCTCGGTGGAGGTGAACTACAACGGCCGCTCCTCGCAGCCCTCGCTCACACAGCTGCAGCCGGTGGTGGACAACTCCAACCCGATGAACATCGTACAGGGTAACCCCGACCTGTCGCCTGAGTTCAACCACAGCGTGCGCCTGCGCTTCCAGAAATTCTATGCCGAGAGCCAGCGCTCCATAATGGTGATGGCCGACGGCCAGATGACCCAGAACGCCATCATATCCCGCACAGTGTTCGATAACGAGACCGGCGGCCGCTACACCACATACGAGAATGTGAACGGCGTGTGGAACGGCCGTGTGATGAACATGTTCTCGCAGCCTTTCGGCCACAACAAATCATGGTCGTTCAACAACCATATCTTCGTCAACGCCAACCGCAGCATAGGCTACAACAACGGACTGCGCAACCGCTCCACCACGCTGATGATAGCCGAAAGCCCGTCGATCGCTTTCCGTCCGCAGAGCCTCGAGCTTGAACTGCGACCGAACTGGCGCATGCAGAAGACATACAACACCCTTGAGAACGTGAACACCAACACGATCCACAACTACGGAGGATCGTTCTACGGCTCATGGTACACACCGTTCGGCCTTGTGCTCTCCACCGACCTCACCTACACCGCTTCAAGCGGCTATACACAGGGGTACAACCAGAAAGAATGGATGTGGAACGCCTCGATCGCATATCAGTTCCTGCGCAACCGCCAGGCTACAATCATGCTCAAGGGATTCGACCTGCTGCAGCAGCGATCCAACATAAGCCGCTCGGTAACGGCCAACTACATCGACGACACCCGTTACAACTCCCTCACCCGCTACTTCATGCTCACTTTCAGCTACAAGATCAACACATTCGGCAAAGGACGGCAACCCGACGCCTCGGAAGGTGACATGATGCGCGGAGGCAGACGCGGTCCCGGCGGTCCCGGCGGCCCCCCTCCCGGCATGCGCCACTGATCCCCCTCCATCCGGACAGAAACAATACGGTGTGTCAAAATCCGCGGATTTTGACACACCGTATTGTTATATGGATATCAGGCGGGGAACGCGCGGTTTTGGTAATTAAGGATATTCTGTTTACCTTTGCCGCACGAACCCCCTTACCGCCGTCATCACACGGTAAGTCACTGATTCAAGTATGAGATATCTATACACTCTTTTACTGGCTCTGCTGGGCGTCGCAGCAAGCCAGGCCGAGACCCTGACACCGCAGGAAGCGATCGGGCGTCTGTACGGCACACCGGATCTTCCTGCGAAAGTAAAACCGTCTGGCGATATCGTATCACCGGCACTTTTCCAGACCATAGAGACCGCCTCGGGCGAGCCGGCGGTGTATCTCTTCACAAGCGGCAGCCAGATACTGGCTGTCGGTGCCAACGATGTGGCCGCTCCTCTGCTCGGATACGGCATCACCACGGGAGAGGGGGAGATTCCCCCGCAGATGACCGACTGGCTCAATGACTATGCCGTGGCCATCGCCTATGCCGACAGCCTTCAAAGAGAGGGGAAATGGCACAGAAACGCCGCACCGCGCCGCATCCAGGACAGACCCGCCCAGATAGGCCCCCTACTTACCTGCACATGGAACCAGGACGATCCTTTCAACCGCTCCTGTCCGCGACAGGACGGCCAGCTCACATTCACCGGATGCGTGGCCACGGCGATGGCACAGGTGATGTATTACCACCGCTATCCCGAGAAGAGCACCGGAGAGGGCACCGCCACTATGGGCGATGAACAGCTCACCCGCTCGCTCAACACAACATTTTACTGGGATCTCATGATCGACCACTATGAGAGCGGCAGTTTCAACGGACGCCAGGGGTCGGCTGTGGCCAACCTCATGGTCACCTGCGGATTCGCCGTCAACATGGGTTACAGCACCGCGGGATCGGGCGCGCTGAGCGAGAACGTGCCCCGCGCCTTTGTCAACAATTTCTCATATGACAAGACAGCATGGCTCTATTACCGCGACAACTATACACTCGCCGAATGGGAGGAGATGCTGATAACCGAACTTGAGGACAACGGCCCCATATATTACGCCGGTGCAAGCGCCAACGGCGCGCACGCTTTCGTTTGCGACGGATATGACGGGAACCACTACTACCATTTCAACTGGGGATGGGGCGGCTACTGCGACGGGTATTTCCTCATGGACGCCCTCGACCCCTCGGGACAGGGTATCGGGGGATATGAAGGAGGATATAACCTCGGCCAGTCGGCCATGATGGGGGTGCGCAAGCCTGTTGAAGGATCGGAAAAACCGGAGCCGCGCCTTTCGCAAGGGGGAGACAAGGATCTTTCCGCACGCCTCGAGGGGAGAACGCTCACCGTTGACAACGGATGGTACAACTTCACCTACGAGCGCGCCGGATTCTACATCGCCTTCGAACTGGAGCACCGCCAGACCGGCGAACTGCGTTACCACACGTTATTCTCCACGCCGGGATATCTTGATCCCTTCTGGGGATACACATCGCTGAGCGGCGATCTGGGATCATCTTATCCCGACGGCACATACGACGTGCGCGTGGTGACACGCACCTCCCCGTCGCGCCCCTGGGTGCGCGTATTGTGCAACACGAAATACAAGGACTATGTGCCGGTTACATTCAAACTCGGCACTCCCGCACTGGGTGAAAACGCGCCCGACATAGGCGACCTCACCATAGATGCCACCCTCGACGACGAGCAGCTCTACAAAGGTGTGGAGGCGTCATATACCATTACCGTAACCAACACCACCGCCGAGACACAGAGATTCAGCCTGGTACCGGCACTTGTCGACGAAAAGGGGGTTATGCAGGCCTCAGGCAAATACAGCCGATTCCAGGTAAAATCAGGAACGACGCTGACATCCACGGTGAAGTTCACACTGGAATATGAGGATACTTTCCGCATCGGAGAGGAATATGAGCTGGTGCTCTACAATCCATCCACCAAAGAGATAAAGGCCTCGCTCGGAAAAGTTACGGTGGCCGACGGCACAGGAGCCGTAAACATCATCCTGCCCGATGACGGCGCAGACACATCCCCGGTGTACTACAACACGCAGGGTATAGCCACAGACCGGCCCGGTTCCGGCATCTGGCTGCGGCGCACAGGAAACACCGTCACTAAAGTTATAATACCATAAAATGTAAATTTCACAGGCAAGAAACGCACATGTTTCTTGCCTGTTAGCTTATAAATAGGTAATTTCGCCTTTGAAATTATCTATGAGCGAATTCAAACTACACATATTGGGATGCGGATCGGCCACTCCGTCGTTGCGTCATCTTCCCTCATGTCAGGTGGTGGAATACCGCGGACAGCTGCTGATGGTTGACTGCGGCGAGGGGGCACAGCTCTCCATGCGGCGCATGGGGCTGAAATTCTCACGTCTCACCCACATCTTCATAAGCCACCTGCACGGCGACCATTGCCTGGGATTGCCCGGACTGCTCTCTACCCTGGCACTGCACCAGACCGGGGGCACAGTGACAGTGCATACCTTCGCCGAGGGCGCCCGCCTGTTCGGCGAACTTGTCGATTTTTTCTGCCGGGAACGCTCCTACGAACTGAAATTCGACATCATCGATCCCAACCGCCGCCAGACCGTGCTCGACCTGCCGGGGCTGACTGTAGAGTCGTTTCCGCTGCAGCACCGGGTGCCGGCCGTGGGATTCCTCTTCCGCGAGAAACCGAAACCCCTGCATCTGAGAGGCGACATGATAAAATTCCACAAAGTGCCCGTGTCGCAGCTCAAGGCCATCAAAGAGGGGGCCGACTTCATCAACGAGGAGGGGAAAACCATCCCCAACGACATGCTCACCACCCCCGCCGATCCGTCGGCAAGCTACGCCTGTTGCTCCGACACGGTGTTCACCCCGTCGCTCGCGGAAATAACACGGGGAGTGGATCTCCTCTACCATGAGGCCACATATGCCGACGACTGTGCGGAGAAAGCCCGCGCACGAGGCCACTCCACCGCCTCTGAAGCCGCCCAGACAGCCGCCATGGCCCATGCCGGGCGCCTCGTCATAGGGCATTATTCCAAAGCATACAATAATGAGGAGCAGCATCTGGCGGAAGCCAGGGCCATTTTCCCCGACACCATAGCCGCAAACGAAGGGATGACCATACCGATAGGCAAATGGCCACGGACTCAACTTTCACAGCCTGAGCCTTGTTAAATAAATTGTAAACTATCTATTTATGGAGACAATCAAAGTAAAGATAATCAACCGCAGCCACCACCCGCTACCGTCATACGCCACTCCCGGATCAGCCGGGATGGATGTAAGGGCTTACCTGCCCGACGGTCCTATAGTACTCAAAACTATGGCCCGCGCGCTCATACCCACAGGACTGTACATGCAGCTGCCCCATGGATATGAATGCCAGATCCGCCCACGCAGCGGTCTGGCCATTAAGCACGGCATATCACTCGTCAACACCCCCGGCACCGTCGACAGCGACTACCGGGGCGAAATCGGTGTGATAATGATAAACCTGGGGAGCGAGGACTTCACCATCAACGACGGCGAGCGCATCTGCCAGATGGTGATCAAGGAATACACCCGCGTGGACTGGGAGCCAGTGAGCCGCATCGACGAGACAGAGCGCGGCGAAGGCGCTTTCGGGCACACCGGCGCCAACTGATCCCCCGCTTCCCCCCATTTGAGATACAATCTTAGGAACAACCATAATCAATCCATTAAGACAGTAAAGCCTTGTTCAGACGCAGAGAAATACCGGTATTGTGCGCGATAGCCATCCTGCTCGCCATGATGCTGCTCCCGGGAGGAGCGGCAAGGGCCCGCGAGGGGAAACGGAACCAGAAAGAAACCTGGGAGGCGGGAGCCAACAAGCGTAAAAGCGACTATGTGTTCATGGAAGCGTTGCGGCGCAATGCACTCGGAAACGACGCCGACTACTTCGAGCTGCTGCGCAGGGCGGTGGAACTCGACTCCACCGACACCCAGCCGGGGCTGACACTGGGCTACTACTACATGGCTCTCGGACAGGAGGACACCACTTTCGCCGCAAAGGGGTACGCCATGATGCGGCGCCACTTCAACGCCGATCCCGAAGACTACTACAGCGCCATATTCTACGGAGTGGTAAACAACCAGCTCGGCAACAAACGGGAGGCCGTGCGCGTATGGCATACGCTCGACTCACTCAACCCCACCAAGCCCAATGTGACACTCAAATATGCTGAGGCTCTGCAGAATGCCAGAGACAGCGCAATCCTGCGCCGATCCATAGAAGTGCTCAACCGTCTGGAACGCGCCGAAGGGGTGGACATTGGCCTTACCTCACACAAAGTACAGGCGCTCATGGCCCTGCGCGACACAGCGGGAACCCTGGCCGAAGTCGACAGGCTTATAGCAGCCTCGGGCACCAACGCCAACAGCACCCTCTATGCCGGGGACGTGATGATGGGGATAGGAAAGCCCGACTCCGCAATCATACTTTATAACCGCGCATGCGAGATAGATCCTACCAACGGACTGGCATATTACAAGCGTGCCGAGTTCTACCGCGAGCAGGGAGACTCCGTTGGATTTGACCGCGAGGTATTCCAGGCCGTGCGCCAGGAAGGTCTCGCGCCCGAAGTGAAACTCGAGATCTTCTCGAGCTATATCCGGCAGCTGTATGCCGACACCACACAGCAGCCACGCATACAGGGACTGTTCGACACCCTCCTTATACAGCATCCGCACGAGGCACAGATACGCGATCTCTATTCCTCCTATCTGGTAGCCATCAAGGACTTTAAAGGAGCGGCCGAGCAGCAGGAATACGCCCTCGACACAGACCCGTCGAACATGGACCGCTGGCGCTCGGCAGTGAGCCTGTATGCCAGTGCCGACAACTACACCAAAGCCCTCGAGACAGCCGAAAGAGGCCTGCGGTACAAGCCCGACGATCCCTTGCTGATGTTCTACAGCGCCAACATGCTCGCCCTTCTTGACCGCAACGACGAGGCCATAAAGGAGTATGAGAAAACACTCGCCGCAGTGCCCGACGACAACCGCGAGCTGCAATCGGCAGTGCTCTGCTCCATCGGCGACACTTTCTATAAGAAAGGTGTGGTGGACTCGGCTTTCGTCTACTACGACCGGGCGCTCGAAAGCAATCCCGACAATCTGCTGGCTCTCAACAACTGCGCCTATTTCATGGCCGAAGAAGGTGTGGATCTGGACCGTGCCGAAAAAATGAGCGCCATCTGCGTGCGCCAGCAGCCCGACAACGATACGGCACTCGACACCTATGCCTGGATCTTCTTCAAAAAGAAGGAATACAACAATGCCAAAGACTTCATAGACCGCGCCCTGGAAATAGAGGGGGATGAGCCGCAGGCCGATGTGCTGCACCATGCCGGAGACATATATTACATGAACGGCGACCACAAGCGCGCCGTAGAATTCTGGGAAAAGGCTCTCGAACTCGAACCCGACAACAAATTGCTGCAAAAGAAAGTGAAGAATAAAACCCA
>CADFRV010000096.1 GCA_902836725.1 Muribaculaceae bacterium | reverse complement strand
TGTTCTCGGGTATTGTAGAGGAAGCCGCAATCGTGCGCAAAGTGACACGCGAGGGTGGCAACGTGCATCTGACCGTAGCGTCGGGGTTCGCCGACGAACTGAAGATAGACCAGTCGGTGGCCCACAACGGTGTATGCCTTACTGTTGTGGCGCTCCCCGGCGACGGCACCCACACCGTGACCGCCATCGAGGAGACCCTGCTCCGCAGCAACCTCGGCGACATCAAGGAGGGTGACCGCGTGAACCTGGAGCGATGCATGGTAATGAACGGACGTCTTGACGGCCATATCGTGCAGGGCCATGTGGACTGCACGGCGGAGTGTGTGGCGATAGAGGAGGTAGAGGGAAGCCGCTACTTCAAATTCCGCTACGACGTGCCCGCGGAAATGAAGCGCAAAGGTTATGTGACAGTGGAGAAAGGCTCTGTCTGCGTGAACGGGGTCAGCCTCACAGTCTGCGACTCCGAGGAAGACACTTTCCGTGTCGCCATAATCCCCTACACACTCGAACACACCAACTTCGGCGACATCGCCGTAGGCAGCAAGGTCAACATAGAATTTGACATCATCGGCAAATATATCGCCAAAATGATAGGCTGATGCCGACTATATCACAAGGGCCGCACATTCTTGCCCTTAACTGATACATCTATCACACGGGGGCAGCGGAAGCGCTACATGATGCGCAATCTCGCCTGCCCCCGTCTGTTTTTTTTACTTACATTCAACCATGAAACGATTTGTGATTCTTACAGCTGCTGCGGCGCTCATGTCGGCAGCAATGACGGCATCGGCCGGAAAAACACCATACACCGTAAGCATACAGACACCCGACGGGATGCGGACGATCACGGTAACGGCACTCAACGACAATGTGCTGAAAGTGACCAATGCATTGATACAGGACGACGAGATACCTGCGTCAAGAATCGCCGTGCTCGAGCCGGGAGGCTTTTCCGGCACCATAACCCGGGGGGACAACGGCGACTATATAATCAGCTCACCCACCGGCCTTACCGCCTTTATAACATCCACCGGCGAACTGACCGTGACCGGAGGTGAAAACCGCCTTGTCTATGACAGCGGGCGCCGCACCGTGAGAGAAGACGGCGGCCAGGAACTGACACTGAAAACACTCGGCGGCGCATTTCACGGAGCCGGCGAACGCGGCCACCGGATCAATCTCAGCGGCGACACCCTGGTGATGTACAACCGCCAGAATTACGGCTACAGCGAGGGGGAACCGCGCATAAGCCAGATGAACATAACGATGCCGCTGCTCGTATCTCCCGAAGGGTATGCCATTGTGATGGATGACTTCGGGGAAGCCACAATGACCGCCGGCAACGATGTGACCTACTCCACCATTTCAAAGACTCCGGTAAGCTACTATATAGTGAACTCACCCGACGGTTTCAAGGGGCTGCCGAAAGAACTGAGCGCCCTCACAGGACGCCAGAATCTGCCACCGCTCTGGAGCCTCGGCTATATCACCTCCAAATACGGGTACAAGAACCGCCACGAGACGGACTCGGTGGTGGCCACACTGAAAAAGAAAGGGTATCCGCTCGACGGCATAGTGCTCGACCTCTACTGGTACGGCAAAGAGGAGGATATGGGACGCCTTGACTGGGATCCCGACCTGTGGCCCGGCCACCGCGACATGCTTGCGAAACTGAAAAAACAGGGTGTGAACATTGTGGCCATCTCGCAGCCGTATGTGCTGCGCAACGGCAAGGGTGTGGACAACTTCAACGAGCTAAGCGCCAAAGGGATGCTCGGCAAGGACAGCATAGGGGGCACCAAGGATGTGAAGATCTGGGTAGGAGAAGGGGGAATGCTCGATATGTCGAACCCCGATACCCGTGCGTGGCTCAGGGAGCGCTACCGCCGTCTCACCGACGAGGGGATCACAGGATGGTGGGGAGACCTCGGGGAACCTGAGGTACACCCCGACGGCATGCGCCATGCCAACGGCCTGGACAACCGCGAGTACCACAACTTCTACGGCAACGACTGGAGCAGCATCATCAACGAGCTTTTCAGGGAAGAATATCCCGACACCCGCCTTATGACACTCATGCGCGGGGGCACCACCGGTCTGCAGCGCAACAATGTATTCCCCTGGAGCACCGACGTGTCGCGTTCATGGGGCGGTCTGCAGCCACAGGTGAAGATCATGCTCAACTCCGGCCTTAGCGGTCTGGGATACATGAGCCACGATGTGGGAGGATTCGCCGTAGACTCCCTGAATCCCAGAGATCCCGAGCTATATGTGCGCTGGCTGCAGCTCGGCCTCTTCTCGCCAGTGCTCCGCACCCATTCCACCCGCTACGCCGAGCCTTATGTATATGAGGATCTGCAGGAGATACTCCTGCCTCTGATCAAAGGGCGCTACGAGTGGCTTCCCTACAACTATACCCTCGCCTACCGCAATGCCACCGAGGGGCTTCCTCTGGTCCGCCCGGTAGGAATGTACAGCGCCGATCCGGCACGATACAGCGATATCGACGACGAATACCTCTGGGGGCGCGACCTGCTTGTGGCGCCGGTGATGCGACAGGGGGCGACATCACGCCCTGTGACCCTCCCCGACGGAGTGTGGGTGGACTACAACAATCCGGCAAAGGTATTCAAGGGGGATACCACAATCATTGCCGACGCCCCGCTTGAAGTGCTTCCGCTCTATGTGCGCGGGGGCGCCCTGATACCCAAAGCAAAATATGAGATGAAGAATACCCTCGGTTACCGCACCGACAATTACACCATAGAATACTACCCTACGGAAGAGTGCGGCAAAAGCGAGTGCACGATTTTCGAGGACGATCTCAGCTCGGCGCGCTCGCTCGAAAAGGGTGAATATGCCCTGCTGACCGTCAGCGCCGACAACACAGAGGCAGACATTACCCTCCGGGCAGCATGCGAAGGCTCTTTCCCGGGAATGGCCGGCAAACGCACGCTGACGTTTGAAATCCACAACGTGGATGCGCCGTCGGCAGTGACAGCCACAGGTCCCTCAGGAAACGTGAAAGTAAAAACCGCATACGATGCGTCCACACACACCATTCGCATCACAGCAAGCTCCACCTTCCCTCTGAGCATCAATGTGAAATAACGTGCATTCTGCAACCGCTCCACGGAAATATACGGTAAATCTGCCACGCAAATCTCATGCGGCAAACAATATGGTTGTGAAAACTATATAAATTTTGTATTTTTGCAAGTGCTATGATTAAGAGGATGTTTTTCAGAATACTTGCAATGGTCGCAGTGGTTGCCGCGGGAAGCGCGGGCATGCATGCACAATCGCTGTTTGACGAGATAATACTTGACGGCGAGACCGTAAGCGCCTCGTCGGACACCACCACAGTGGTATTGACAGACTCTGTAGTCAGTCCGGAGCTGACCATTTCTCCCGCGCGGCAGACCCCGCGCGGCAAACGGCCTGCAAAAGTAAAGATCCCCTCGCTGTGGGACCTGACCGACGAATACGGCAACCCGCTCGACTCGCTCGACTTCGGCCCGCAGGACCTTCTGGTGGACCCCTATATGGATGTGGAGCAGATGCTGATGCCTAAAGCATTCTATCTGCCGGCTATTTTCGTGAGCTACGACGGCACGCTTGCCGGACAGGCCATCAATCCGATCAGCCCCGACAGCCCGTCTCCGAAAGAGATGAACTGGGCAGAGCGCACCGTGGCACGCGACGCGTTGCAGCGCCTCCGTTTCCAGGAATTCATGATAGCCTACCCCGAACTTGTGCGCTACAACCTGGAGACAATGCCGCGCGCCCCCAAGGAATTTGTGATGGAAGTGGATCCCACTACCGCCAAAATAAACGTGACCGAATTCACCCGCGATGTGAAAGAGATGGCCAGTGTGGCAAAACCGCTCAATATGAAGCGCATCAACTGGCTGCACAACTTTGACGGCTCCCTGCAGTTCTCGCAGGCCTACATCTCCCCCAACTGGTACCAGGGCGGCAAGTCCAATTACAACGGCATCCTCAACCTGTTTTACAAGATCAGGCTGAACCCGGCATTCCACCCCAACATGAACTTCGAGACCTCCATACAGTACCGTCTGGGCGTGAACAACGCACCCGACGACGAAGTGCATGACTACAATATCACCGAAGACCTCCTCCAGATCAACACCAACTTCGGTTTCAGGGCATGGAAACGGTGGTCGTACTCAGTCAACGCTCAGTTCAAGACGCAGCTGCTGAACCACTACCGCTTCAATTCACATGATCTCACCTCCAATTTCATGTCGCCCGGTGAACTCAACGTGGGTGTCGGTATGACCTATAACATCGAAAACCGCAAAAAGACTGTCACTTTCAGCGCCGCCATAAACCCACTCTCCTATAACCTGAAGATATGCCGAGACGACGAAAAACTCAACCCCACATGGTTCGGCATCGAGGAGGGTCACAAGACCAAGAGCCAGTACGGTTCCAACATCGAACTGCGTTTCTATGCCAAACTCGCCTGGAACATCGAATATAACAGCCGCCTGTTCGCCTTCACCAACTATGAGACCGAATATGGAGACTGGGAGCACCGCATCACGTTCAACATCAACAGATTCCTTTCCACAAACATATTCGCCCACCTGCGTTACCAGTCTGACGCGAAACCTATCGAAGACACCAAGTGGCACAAATGGCAGTTCAAGGAAATCCTGTCCATAGGTTTCACATACCGGTTCTCACGCGGCTAAAGCCCGGCTTACACCATGGTGGTAAGAATGATCATTGCCCTATCGCTCGCACTGACGCTCGCCGTAGCGGCGTGTGAGGCCATAGAGCTGCCGGACAGTTCGTGGGTGATGCCGCATTGCACCGAGCACTCCATGCGTGTGAAAATAAAGGAGACTGCCACCGATCCAATAGAAGGGATATGGACCTCAAGCGACGACGGCGCCAGAATAGCAGTCATTGGAGGCACAGCACCCGGCAACGGACGCTCCCTGGCCGACAATTACCTGATGGTGGTACTTGACTCTCCCCGCCCGGGAATACTGCCGGGAACCGTATGCGGCACATGTACCCCCTGCGGCAAGCCCGACACATACGACTGCCGGCTGTTCACATCATGCGACGGCAGACGCCTGTACAAGCCGCAGCGGTTCACACTGCATATGGCAGACCGCAGCCATATGACACTTACGGAGGTACATTCCGGCCTCAAGGTAGTCTTCGGCTACTCGCTGCCACACCTGAATTTCCTGCGCATAAAAAATGCGAGCGACAGACCCAGGGATCTTGACGGATTTATACGCGAATGGCCACTTACAGGCGAACCTCCAGCCCGTCCACGACGCCTCTGAGCCACCCGGATCCAGATTTCATACACCCACCTTATCCACACGATTATGAGACGGACGATACTTGCACTACCGATACTGGCCGCAGTGGCTTTCACATCTCCGGCACAGCGTGTGAACAGTATCGCGAAAAAACTCAGACTGACGGAAAAAAGCCACGCACAGCACAGTGCCGAACCGTTCGACACAATCGTAGCCGACAGCGGAACCATCCTGTTCAGCGGATATGAGAAGACTTTGCGCGCGACAAGAGAGACCGTATTCGTGACCAACCTGCTCGAAGAGAAGGAGGTGGAAGCCATATCATTCACCATAACATATACCGACAACGCGGGAAGGCTCCTCCACAAAAGGCGTGTAACCACGCGCCAGGAGATCCCTGCGGGAGAGACACGCAAAGTGGATTTTCCCACCTGGGACGGCCAGATGACGTTCTACTATACCGGTTCACCCCGTCCGCGGGTTCCGGCGATCCCCTACGAAGTGGCCATAGAGCCAGACACCATTTTACTGTCCCGCGACTTATGAACCCTCTTGACACAATACGACGCTTTATAAGCCTCTCCCCCGAGATAGAGCTTGAACTCCGCGATATGATGCGGGAGCATGAATACAAACGGGGCGATATTATCCGAGGGGCAGTCAACCTCAGCACATATGCGTTCTACATTGTAGCGGGTTCGGCACGCCTTTTCTATACGATCGGAGGGAAGGAACACACGTTCAGCTTCTCGTTCACAAACGAGTTCATCATGCTGTCGCGCTTCCTTATCCTGAGCCATCCCGACACGGTCGCCATACAGTTTCTGGAGCCGACAAAAGTGCTTTTCATACCCCACCTGAGAATGCAGGACCTCATAAAAGAGGCACGAATACAGCCCGACGAAGGCGCCATACTTTTTATCACCACCGCCATGTCGCAGCATGTGCTGGCTCTTGAGGAACGCCTCGACGCACTCCAGACAATGTCGGCCGAGGAGCGTTACCGGTGGGCGCTCAAACGGTATCCGAGAATAACCGAATGCGCCACCCTCACACAGATAGCGTCGTTTCTGGGGGTGACAAAAGAGACACTTTACCGCATAAAAAGCGGGAAATACAACAATCAGACAAGTAATTCATGAACATTACCACGCATAAAACAGAACAAGAGATACATGATTCGGTAGAACGATATCTGCAGCGCCACGGCTATGCGTCGTTCGGTCCGCACGCCGCACTGATAGACATGGACGGCACACTGCTCGACTCGATGAAATGGCACACACGCGCCTGGCACCGCATGATGAGCGAACTCGGGGTGGAATGCACCCGCGACGAGTTCTATCTCTATGAGGGGATGACCGGAGCCGCAACGATAGCCCTCCTCATAAAACGCGGTTTCGGCCGTGAGGCCACCGACGAGGAGAAACGTGAACTTTATGCGAGGAAAACAGGTTATTTCAATGAATACCCGAGGGTGGAGACTGTGCCCGGCGCAACCCGCATGGTCCGCTGCCTGATGGATCACGGCATTACCCGTGTGCTTGTCACCGGATCGGGGCAACCCTCCAATCTGGCACGTCTTGACGAAGATTTCCCGGGAGGTTTCCCCCACGACCTGCGCATCACATCGCGCGATGTGAAATTCGGCAAACCTCATCCCGAGCCATACCTCAAGGCCATGGCACTTGCCAAAGCCGAACCGTGGGAGTGTATCGTCATAGAGAACGCGCCTTTAGGAGTGGAGGCGGGAGCCAAAGCCGGAGCATTCACTATTGCCGTAACCACCGGCCCCGTGCCCCCGGAAGAGCTCCGGAAAGCGGGAGCCGACATGGTGTTCCCGTCGATGGAGCTGCTTGCCGACACCCTCCCCCTCATACTGAAAGACCGCTGATAATCTGAGAAACAATGGAACAAAAGAATAATAACACACAGGATGTGGCAGCCCGGCTGCTTTTCACGAATCATGTGGCGCAGACGCTTGACGAACTCGTGGAGAAACTCGAACCGGTATCGGTGCATGTGCTCGTTGACGCCAACACAGCCTCCTACGTGCTCCCCCGCCTCAAATCGGAATCAAAAACCATACATGACGCCAAAGTAATAGAGACCGGCGGCTATGGCGACATGCACAAGAACATCACCACGCTGTCCGACATATGGCAACGGCTGAGCGACGACGGCGCCACAAGGCGCTCCCTCCTCATAAACCTCGGCGGAGGGGTGATCACCGACATGGGCGCGTTCGCCGCCGCCACCTTCAAGCGCGGCATCCCCTTTGTGAATATCCCTACGACCCTTCTCGGCGCGGTTGACGCCTCTGTAGGTGGCAAAACAGGCATTAATTTCAATTCGCTCAAGAATGAAGTGGGCCTGTTCGCCGACGCGGAGCTTGTGATCATATCCACCACATTCTTCCGCACCCTCAACTCCCAGGAGCTTCTCTCCGGATATGGGGAAATGCTCAAGCACGCCATGCTCACGTCACCGGCGATGACCGACCGCCTGCTGAAATACGACGTTACCGCATATGAACCTGATTCCCTCCTGAAACTCCTTAAGGAGAGCGTGGAGGTGAAATGCGCGTATGTCAACGCCGATCCCGGCGATTGCGGAAAGCGCCAGGCGCTGAATTTCGGCCATACATTCGGGCATGCCTTCGAGGAGCTGTCGCTTGAACGGAAATCTCCCCTCAGCCACGGATATGCCGTAGCATTCGGCATGGTATGTGCCCTGGTATTGTCACACATGAAAGAGGGATTCCCGTCAGACCGTCTGCATGCCTACGCCCAGTATGTGCGTCACCATTACGGCGTTTTCGCCACGACCGTCTGCTTGATTTCATGGCTCACGACAAGAAAAACACCACCCCCGGTGCACTCACCTTCACCCTTCTCAGAAAAGAAGGTGATCCTGTGACCGGAGTACAGGTATCCCCCGACGACGTGAAGGCCGCCCTTGACATATATTGCGACCTCCTCATGTAACACACTTACATGAAGATCTCCGGTGAAAGGCCGGTTTAACAATAAATCAGAGTGAGATACCGGATATCATACGGCTCAGATACAGGGGAGCTTCGGGTCCGAGATTGAAAATCAGATCGATCACCGACATACCGGCTACAAATCCATGTCTGGCACCGCGCACCTGGTAATATGGCTCATATGCGGATGCCGGCGGGATGGCTGAGGCATCGACAAACCCGGCAGAGCTGTCACACCCGCCCAAAGGGAATGTGCCGTATGTGACCTGCGTCTCCAACAGCAGGATACGGCGCAGCTCCGTGTCTATGGCAATATCCAGATCCGCGATCGTGGGAAAATCATCCACGACCCCGGGGCCGAGAAACGGCATGAACCTGTCTATGTAATATTCAAAAAAAGGTGTGCGCCCATAGGCTGACTCAAAGGTAACACGATGCACATGCCACCATGCGCCGTGGGTGCTGAGACGCACATCGGTCCACCGCGCCCTCGGTATGCCGTGCGGTTTGGCTACAGGCACAGTGAGCTGCAGAGCGCCGTTTGTGTCGGCAGCCTCGCAACGGTGCACCGACTTCATGCGCTTGTCAAACAGTTCCCCTACGCCGACCACAGCATGGCCGCATGCCCCCATGAGGGCATAATAACCCACGCTCCCGTAATACTGCGGGTACAGGAGCGCGGTTTTTTCGGGATATTTCCTGTAACAGTTGCGTGGACTGCCTTGACACATAAGTAAGTCGTGAAAATTATTTTATATTGTCTGGGAGCATACTTTCAGGCGGTTTTTGTCCGAAGATGAAGGAGTGTAGCGGGCTACACGACTGAAGATGAGGG
>CADFRV010000095.1 GCA_902836725.1 Muribaculaceae bacterium | reverse complement strand
GGTGGGGAGAGCGCCGCGGATACGGGTATCGTCTGTGATGTGGCCGTTTTCGTCCAGGGGCACATTGAAGTCCACGCGTACGATGGCCTTCTTGCCGGCGAAATTGTAGTTGTCGATTGTCATTGTTATGTAAGTTTTTTGGTATCTTCTCTTTAATGTATATGGCGGCAGTGTATTGCCATGCGTGTCAGGAATGGAACAACGTGTGCGCCTAAAACGCTGACAAATATAGATTATTTTTAGCGAAATACTCTTAAACCGAGCGTTAAATTTTACTATATTCCTTCAGCATTGTCGCCATTTCAGCGGCAAGTTCGCTTGCGGCTTTTGCGGCGGCATCGGCATAGTCGCTTTCTTTTGATGCGAAGATGATGCCTCGCGAGGAGTTGACGAGCAGTCCGCAGTCGGCTGTCATGCCGTGGCGGCATACTGTGGCCAGGTCGCCCCCCTGGGCGCCCACACCGGGCACGAGCAGGAAATTGTCGGGCGCCACACGGCGTATGTCGGCGAACATCTCACCCTGTGTGGCTCCTACCACGAACATTATCTCCTCGGGAGTGGCCCATCCGGTGGCTTTTGACAGCACGCTCTCGAACAGTCTTGTACCCTCTTTGTCGGGAATGAACTGGAAGTCTTTGGAGCCGGGGTTGGAGGTGAGCGCCAGCAGGATCACCCATTTCCCTTCATATCCGAGGAACGGTTTCACGCTGTCAGAACCCATGTAGGGGGCTACTGTGAGGGCGTCAACGGCCATCTTTTCAAAAAATGCGCGGGCATACAGCGCCGATGTGTTGCCTATGTCGCCGCGTTTTGCGTCTGCTATAACGAACTGGTCAGGGTAGTTGGCCTTGATGTATGCCACTGTCTGATCGAGTACCTCCCATCCCTCGGCTCCGAGGGCCTCGTAGAAGGCGGTGTTGGGCTTGTATGCTACGCAGTAGGGTGCGGTGGCATCGACAATAGCCTTGTTGAACTCAAGCATAGCCTCGGCAGGAGAGCTATATTTGTCAGTCACGCATTTGGGGAGTTTCAGCGGATCGCTGTCAAGTCCGACGCACAGGAACGAGCGTTTGCGGGCGATGTTCTCAATCAGTTCTTTCTTTGTCATGGGTATATGGTATGATGGATGAGCCACAGCCGTGTGGTGTGTGGTCAGGTTTTGTATTTTCAGAGTTCTGCCTCCTTGAGTTTCTCGGCGTTTTCGGCGATGATCAGATGGTCTATGCAGTCCTGTATGTCGCCGTCGATGAAAGCCTGGAGGTTATATATGGTGTAGTTGATGCGGTGGTCGGTGATGCGCCCCTGCGGAAAGTTGTAGGTGCGTATCTTGGCGGATCTGTCGCCTGTGGATACCAGTGTCTTGCGGCGCGAGGCTATATCGTCCACATATTTCTGGTGCTCCTTGTCATATATGAACGTGCGCAGACGGCTGAGTGCCCTCTCCTTGTTCTTGGGCTGGTCGCGGGTCTCCGTACATTCTATAAGTATCTCGTCGGTCTGGCCTGTCACGGGATTTTTCCACATGTAGCGCAGGCGCACTCCCGACTCCACTTTGTTGACGTTCTGTCCGCCGGCGCCCCCGCTGCGGAAGGTCTCCCATTTTATTTCCCCTTCGTTGATCTCCACATCGAAGCTCTCGGCTTCCGGCAGCACCGCCACTGTGGCAGCCGAAGTGTGCACACGCCCCTGGGTCTCGGTGGCGGGCACACGCTGCACACGGTGCACGCCGCTCTCGTATTTTAGGGTGCCGTATACGTTTTCGCCGCTTACGGCGAAAACAATCTCCTTGAAGCCTCCTGCGGTGCCCTCGTTGAAGCTGGTGACCGCTACCTGCCACCCTTTCTGCTCGCAATAGCGGGTGTACATCTTGAACAGGTCTCCGGCGAAAAGTGCCGCCTCGTCGCCACCTGTGCCTCCGCGGATCTCCACGATAGCGTTTTTCGAGTCTTCTGGATCGGCAGGTATGAGCAGTATCTTTATCTCCTCCTCGAGGGCGGGAAGGCCGGCTGTGGCCGCGTCGAGTTGCTCTCGGGCCATCTGTTTCATTTCAGGATCCGACTCTGCCTCGAGGAGTTCCTTTGCCTCGTCGATGTCGTTGAGAAGCCCTTTGTAACGTCTGGTGGCGGCGGTGAGTTTTTCCAGCTCACGGTACTCCTTGTTGAGCTTCACATAACGTTTCATGTCGGCTATTACGGCTGGATCCGTGATGAGGGTAGAAACCTCCTCGAATCGTGCCTCGATGCCGTCGAGGCGGTTGAGAAGCGAGTTTTCGGCCATTGCGATGAATACTAATCGGTGAAAGAATAGCGTATTACGTCAAGAACCGTATCGACATAGTGGAATGTCAGTCCTTTGCGGTAGCGCTCGTTGATGTCCTCCACATCGCGGCGGTTCTCCTGTGAAAGCACTATGTGGGTTATGCCGGCGCGTTTTGCCGCGAGGATCTTCTCCTTTATGCCTCCGACGGGAAGCACCTTGCCGCGGAGTGTTATCTCTCCGGTCATGGCCAGACGCTCGCGCACCCGTTTGCCGGTGAATGCCGATACGATGGATGTGGCCATGGTGATACCTGCCGAGGGGCCGTCTTTGGGTATGGCGCCTTCCGGCACATGGATATGGAGGTTATAGGTGTCGAACATTTCGGTGTCAATCCCCATTTCGGCGGCATGCGCCTTTACATACTGCAGGGCTATCACCGCCGATTCTTTCATCACGTCGCCGAGATTGCCGGTAAGTGTGAGCTTCTCGCCTTTGCCTTTTGAGAGCGACGACTCTATGAAAAGTATTTCGCCGCCGACGGCTGTCCATGCCAGACCGGTTACCACGCCGGGAAAATCGTTCCCCTCGTACCGGTCGCTGTGGTGGCGCGGGAGGCCGAGATAGTCATGCAGATGTTCGGGCTGTATCTCTTCAGGCACATCTTTGCCCTGGAGACGTCGCAGCACTGTCTTGCGGAGGATGCTCGCAAGGGCTTTTTCAAGCTGTCGCACTCCGCTTTCCGACGTGTATTCCTCCACGATCTTGCGCAGGGCGCTGTCGGATATGCGTATGTAATCCTTCTCCAGATTCAGTTCCTCCATCACTCTGGGCAGGAGATGGCGGCGGGCGATCTCTATTTTCTCTTCCACAAGATAGCCTGAGATCTCTATCACTTCCATGCGGTCAAGCAGCGGTTGCGAGAGGGTGGAGAGTGTGTTGGCCGTGGCTATGAAGAGCACTTTGGAGAGGTCGAAATCCACGTCGATATAGTTGTCGTGGAAGCGGCAGTTCTGTTCGGGGTCGAGCACTTCGAGCAGCGCGGCCGAGGGATCTCCCTTGAAGTCGTTTCCGATTTTGTCAACCTCGTCGAGCAGGATCACCGGATTACGCGATTTGGCGCGGCGCACAGAGTCCATTATGCGTCCAGGCATGGCTCCGATGTAGGTGCGGCGGTGACCGCGTATCTCGGCTTCGTCGTGCAGGCCGCCGAGCGATACGCGCCTGTAGTTTCTGCCGAGAGCTTTCGCTATCGACTGGCCGAGCGATGTCTTTCCCACACCTGGCGCTCCGACGAGACAGAGGATAGGCGATTTGCCGCCGGGGTTGTTTATCATCACAGCGAGTTGCTCGAGTATGCGGTCTTTTACTTTTTCGAGTCCGTAATGGTCGGTGTTCAGTATCTCCTCGGCTTTGGTGAAGTCGGTGTTCAGTTCTGTTTCCTTGCTCCAGGGGAGGTCAAGCACAGTCTCGATGTATGAAAGCAGGGTGGAATAATCAGGCATGGAGGGGTTGAGACGCTGCAGACGGTCAATCTCCTTGTCGATGGTTTTGGCCACCCCTTCCGGGAGGCCGGCTTCCTCGGTTTTCTTGCGCAGAGAGTCGATCTCGTCGTTCTCGTCTCCGTAAAGTTCCTCGCGTATGGCGTTCATCTGCTGCTGGAGGAAGGCGTTGCGGTTCTGCTGCGTCATCTCCATCTGTGCCTTCTCCTTGATGGAGTTGGCTATCTCGATGCGCGACAGTATGTCGAGCATGCAGTGGTAGAGCATTATGCCACGGTCTTTGATGCGCTGCTTGGAGAGCATCTTCATTTTCTCGGCAGGCTCGAAAGGTATGTTGGTGGCGACTGTGTTGATCAGTTCCGACGGATCGGAGATGTTTTCCACGTTCATGAACACCGCAGGCCCGCTGTCAAGTCCTTTGGACAACGCTTTCATGCTGTCGCGGATGCTCTTTATGAGCACCTCGAACTCCTTGTCACCCTCGGAGGGTTTGCGGTCTGCTACGGGCGAGGCTTCCACATTGAGTTCCGATCCCGGTATGGTGATGCCCGGTGCTTCCTTTTTGATTTTGAATCTGCCGCGGCCGCGCACCAGTGCGGTATGCCCCCCGTCGGGAAGGTCAAGTACCTGTATCACTTCGGCAAGCACCCCGTATTTGCATACCTGCGATGCTTTCGAGATATTGTTCTGGGAGGCGTCAAGCTGGCAGCAGATGCCTACAGGTATGTTGTGTTCCGATGCATAACGGGCTACACGCAGTGCGTTTTCCCTTACCAATGCTATGGGTATTGTCACCTGTGGGAAAAGAACCAGATTGCGTGTGGCAATGACCGGAAGGTCGGTCCATGTAGGATCAGAACTTTTACCGTCGCTGTTTATGTCAAATCTACCGAATGAAACTATCTGGCAGTTGTCGTTCATGCTCGAATATACAGAAATTCAGTTTGTTATATATGTTATGCGCGTCTAAGCGCCTGATGATCGCAGTTTTTCAACTGCAAAGGTACTAAAAAAATGGCTATCTGTCTAACAAGCAGATTCCGGAACTGGAGGTTTCCTGTTTTCAAAAGCGTTACAAATCATAAAAAGGATGAGAAAGTTTTGTATTAAGTTTGTGATAATTTAAAAATAGTTTTGTACCTTTGTGACGGATGTATAGGATATATCCGTAATGTTTCCCGTATTACCGGGTAATGCACGGCTGTTACATGGCATACATGTAACTGTTGCATAGACAAGCACGCAGAAAGTATTTGATCCCGTTTCGTCCTTTTGTACCTTCGGATTGGTTGCCATATGCTTCGGTTCGCAGGTGTTTTGTATCGTGTGTGTCATAATCTGTATAGATTATTATTGCGATGAGAAAGTTTTTGTCAATCAATATATTCCTACTGCTGTTATGTTGGAGTCTGCCTGTGCGGGCTCTCCCGCCCGATTTTGATAAAAAAGAAGCGATAGCAACACTGCAGGCAGGTCTGTCGCGTGCTGCCGAGGCTTCGGACAGTATACTGATCCTGTCCAACATGTTTGACCTGTGCCCCCGTCAGTACCGCGATTCCATCGGAACGATGGTATATGATATCGCCCTTGCATCCGGCAACTCTGATTATGGCCTTGACGCTCTGAGGAATCTCGGCAATATCCATCAGCGCAACGATTCTCTTCTTGAGCTGGACATAAGACGCGCCATGAATTTTGAGCCTTCCGATGACCGCGACGAGACTGTGACCCTTCTCAGGATGTTCCGCAACAATGCCAAAGTGCGTCATGCGGTCGAAGAGGAAAAAGAGCGGGAGTTTTACCGGATTTTACGTAAGCTCAACAATACGTCAAGCCAGGACCTTTACGAGCGTATAGTATTGTTGCATGCCTTGTGTCTCTATATCGCAGACGGTTCGCAGGGCGAATTGCTTTCCAAATATCTTGACAGGCTCGGCGCCCTTATAGAACAGCTCAGGCCGGAGGCGTACAGTCTGCGCAACTGCTATTACGTGCAGGCTTCCATGGCCTATGCGGCCAACAGGGAATATGAGAAGTCGATAGAGAACGACCGTAAACTGCTTGCCATCATAGATGCTCTTGAGGATGGACTTGTCGGAAGGAACCGCCGTTACCGCGATTATGACGGTAACCGGTACATTATATATACACGGTTATTGAGCAACTATCCGCTTCTGATGCCCGAGGAGGTGGAAAAATATTATGCGGAAGCTATGAGACTGGTGGAAGAGGACGAGCTTGCACGCTCCACCAATGCCATTTCCGGCTGCCCCCAGATTTATTATGCCATGTATAAGCATGATTATCCCAAGGCACTTGAATTGCTCGGGAAATATCGCGACATGCCATACAATGCTCCAAAAAAAGAGATCTTGCTGAAATATACCATAGAATGTGCCGAACAGGCGGGTGACAAAGAGACACTTCTGTCGGCATCGCGGGAATATAACAAGATATTGCAGGAGGTCATAAACCAGCGCTCGCGGGAAAAATACAAGGAACTGCAGATGGTGTATGACATTAATGGCATAAAAGAGGCACATGCCGAGCAGGCCCGGCTTATGGCGCGCAATTCGTTGATCTGGGCGCTTGTAGCAGTCGGTGTGCTGTCGCTTCTGTTGGTAGTCGTGGCTATTCTCTGGCGTCATGCGCGCAGGCTTGGGAAAAGCCTTAAGGAGTCCAACGAGGCTTTGCGCAAAGAGAGCGAGAGCCTCCGCGAGTCGCAGGATCAGCTTGTGAAGGCGCGCGACGAGGCGCGTAACGCAAGCCGCATGAAGAGCGACTTTATCAAGAACATCAGCAGCGAGGTCACCGTGCCGCTGCATACCATAAATGAGTACACCAATCTGATAATCGACTGTTCGGAAGCCGGATATAAGCCATATCTGAAACATTTCTCGGAACTGGTGGAACTGAACTCCGAGTTGCTTACGACGATGCTCAATGATGTGCTCAGTCTTTCCGAGATAGAGTCCAATTCGCTGATTGTGAACCGTACTAAAGAGAATCTCGAAAATCTGCTTGAACTGGCGGCAGACAGCGTGCGTCACCGTCTTGACAGTGGTGTCGTTCTTCACGTTGACAACTCCGGAGAGGAGATAGGCATAAAGACCGATTCCCGCCGTCTGGTGCAGATTCTGGTGCAATTGCTTGTAAATGCCGCTAAATTCACACACGAAGGTTCCATTTCGGTCTCATACGACATCAACCGCATGGATAATAGTGTGGCCATATATGTGACGGATGATGGTCCGGGCATATCGCCTGAAAACAGTGAGCGTATTTTCGAACGTTTCGTAAAACTTGACCACAGATCGCAGGGAGCGGGTATCGGCCTTACTGTAGCGCGTCAGCTTGCACAGCTCCTCGGTGGCACGCTTGTGCTTGATACCGACTACAAGGGGAGGGGAGCACGCTTTAAACTGGTGCTGCCGTTGAAGTGATACGGCTGTCGCCTGAAGAGGTTTGCAGGGTGTTCAATAAATCCGTCGAGACACTCTTTTAGAGTGGAAGCGTGAAGATGCGGGCGTCGATATAGTTGTTCTTTGATCGCGCTACCCATTGCGGAAGCGTGGCCGTATGGCGGAATCCGCATTTATCAAAAAGTGCGGATGATGGCTGGTTGTCGGCGGCGACGGTCGCCGCTATCTGTCGCAGACCGAGGTTGTCGCGGCAGTAACCGGCTGCTATGGCAATGGCTTTCGAGGCATAACCGTGTCTGCGGTATTGCGGTGCTATCATTATGCCGATGAATGTATGGCCGTTTCTTGCGTCAAGGTCATACAGGTCGAGAGTGCCCACAGTCTCTTCCCCCGCGTCTATCATAAGCCGCAGTTGCCGCTGTGCGAGCGGATTGGCGTCGTATTGTGTGACATATTCCCATAACTGGTGGCGTGAGAGGGGAGCGGGCGAAAAGCCGTAACGCCACATTTCCGGTGTGTTTTCCCATATGTAAAGCCGGTCTACGTCCGACGGTTCAAGTGCTCGTAATCTTACCATGGCGAGGGGGGATTGACGGGATGTTATCCCATTATGGAATCTGAGAACAGGGTGCGGTTCTGCAACGACCGACCGAGGGTAATCTCGTCGGTATATTCTATTTCATTTCCTACTGAGACACCGCGTGCAAGCTGTGTTATCTTGATGTCGTATGGCTGCAGCCGGCGGTAAATATAGTAATCGGTAGTGTCGCCCTCCATTGTGGCGCTCAGGGCGAGAATAACCTCTTTTATGTTGCCTGCCGCCACACGTTCCACCAGTGAGTTGATCTGTAGTTTGTCGGGGCCGATGCCGTCGATAGGGGATATGATCCCTCCAAGCACATGGTAGACCCCGTGGTATGAGCGTGTGTTTTCAAAAACCAGCACATCCTTTACGCTTTCCACCACGCATATAGTGGAACTGTCGCGCCGGTTGTCAGCGCAGATGGGGCACACTTCTGTTTCTGATATATTGTGGCAGACACTGCAATACTTTATGCCTTTCCTTAGGTTGATGATGGCCTCGCCAAGTGACACTGAGGTAGTCATATCCTCACGGAGCAGATGGAGAGCCAGTCTCAGGGCTGTCTTGCGTCCGATACCCGGAAGGCGAGAGATCTCGGTTACGGCAGTTTCAAGCAGTGCCGACTCAAATTCTGTGTTCATTATTCGGTTTGCGTAAATACAGTGCAAAGGTAAGTAAAAATTGATTGGGAACAGTTGCTTAACACATTGAAATATGTTCCACAAGCTATCTGATCCCCCTTTCTGTGTCATAAAACATCCTTTCTTTGTTTGGAATGTTAATGGAGTTTCTGTAATTTTGTATGATTATGGAGTATATCTGGCATATCATAAGCTCGGGATTGCTCATAGGCATATTCATTTCGGCGCCTATGGGTCCTGTCGGCATGTTGGTTATACAGCGCACTCTCAACAAGGGGCGTTTCCCCGCTCTGTTTACGGGCATAGGAGCTGCATTGTCGGATCTTACCTACAGTCTGCTTACCGGACTGGGCATATCCTTTATCACGGATTTCATTGAGTCTAAGGAACTTTTGCTGCAGATCGCAGGTAGCCTCGTGCTTATAGGATTTGCCTTCTACCTGTTCCGCACCAATCCTACCGCCGCATTGAAAAAGCCCGACGACGTGCAGAACACTTTCTGGAAAGATCTCGGCACCGGTTTCCTCTTCACGTTTGCCAATCCGTTGATCCTCTTCTTTATAATAGGTCTCTTCGCGCGTTTCAATTTCCTGTTGCCTGAATTCCGCTATTACCATTATATACTCGGTTATGCCTGCATTTTCGGTGGCGCGCTGCTGTGGTGGTGGCTCATAACATATTTCGTAAATAAGGTAAGGGCGCATTTCAATGTGCGCTCCCTGTGGATTTTCAACCGCATAATCAGCGGGGTGCTGTTTGTCATGGCACTCAT
>CADFRV010000094.1 GCA_902836725.1 Muribaculaceae bacterium | reverse complement strand
CATGAAGATGGGTGCCCCTGTAATCGGCCTCAACGACTCGGGCGGCGCACGTATCCAGGAAGGCATCAACGCCCTCGCAGGCTATGCAGAGATATTCCAGCGCAATATCCTCGCTTCAGGCGTGATCCCCCAGATCTCGGCGATCCTCGGCCCCTGCGCCGGCGGTGCGGTTTATTCACCCGCGCTCACCGACTTCACCATCATGGCCAAAGGTATCAGCTACATGTTCCTCACAGGCCCGAAAGTAGTGAAGACCGTGACCGGTGAAGATGTAAGCCAGGAGGATCTCGGCGGTGCCACAGTACACTCGCAGAAGAGCGGCGTATGCCATTTCGCAGCCGAAGACGGCGAAGAGGCCATCAAGATCGTGCGTAAGCTCATGAGCTACATCCCGCAGAACAATCTGGAAGACGCTCCCACAGTAGAATGCACCGATCCCATCGACCGCATGGAAGATTCACTCAACGAAATCATCCCCGACAGCCCCAACCGCCCCTACGACATGTACAATGTCATCGGCGCCATTGTCGACAACGGTGAGTTCCTTGAGATACAGCGCGATTTCGCCAAAAATATTATCATCGGCTTCGCACGCTTCAACGGACAGAGCGTAGGTATTGTCGCCAACCAGCCCAAGTTCCTCGCCGGCGTGCTCGACAGCAACGCATCCCGCAAGGCTGCCCGCTTCGTGCGTTTCTGCGACGCCTTCAACATACCCCTGGTATCCCTGGTGGATGTGCCTGGATTCCTCCCCGGTACCGGACAGGAGTACAACGGCGTTATCCTCCACGGTGCGAAACTTCTCTACGCATACGGAGAGGCTACTGTGCCCAAGGTGACCGTGACACTGCGCAAGAGCTACGGCGGCAGCCATATCGTGATGAGCTGCAAACAGCTCCGCGGCGACATGAACTACGCATGGCCTACAGCTGAGATCGCAGTTATGGGAGGTGCCGGCGCTGTGGAAGTGCTCTATGCAAAAGAGGCAAAAGCATCCGACGATCCCAAGAAAGTCCTCGCCGAGAAAGAAGCGGAATACAACAAGCTCTTCTGCAACCCCTACAACGCGGCGAAATACGGATACATCGACGATGTTATCGAACCCCGCAACACCCGCTTCCGCATAATCCGCGCTCTGCAGCAGCTCGCTACAAAGCGTGTCACCAACCCAGCCAAGAAGCACGGCAACATTCCTCTGTAATATATAAACTTATAAAGGAATGGACATGACGAAGAAAATATTTCTTCTCGCCACCATACTCGCCTGTTGCTGCGCGACCGTTTTCGCCCAAGCGCGAAAAGGTCTGCGCATCAACGAGGTGATGGTGACAAACGAGACCAATTTTGAAGACGATTACGGAAATAAGAGCGCCTGGATAGAGCTGTTCAACTCCAACTTCGCGCCACTTGAGATTTCAAGCGTATTCCTCACCACCGATCCTGCGCAGCCGACAATGTATCCGGTGCCCCTGGGCGACAAGGATACCAAAATCGGGAAACGTCAGCACGTGGTATTCTGGGCTGACGGCAAACCCGCGCGCGGAACTTTCCACACCAATTTCACTCTTGACCCCACAAAAGCGAACTGGATCGGAATCTATGACGCCGACGGCCGCACACTGATCGACTCAGTGACAGTGCCCGTGCTTGCAGCAGACGCCACATTCGCACGCAAGATCGACGGCAAAGGTACCGGTGCGGAAGCCTGGGAGATGCGCGACGGCACGGTAAACTCTATCGTGACTCCTTCGAGCAACAACGTGATCAAAGATACAAACAAGAAAGTAGACACTTTCCACGAAATCGACGAAAACGGATTCGGTATGACTATCACAGCTATGGGAATCGTGTTCTCCGCACTCCTGCTGCTCTGCATCTGCTTCTACATCATCAACCGCATCGGAGCCTCTCGCTCACAGATCAAGAAGATGGAAGCACAAGGCATCAACCGCACGGAAGTGGCACGTGCCGAGCGTCCCGAGGGAGACTCCGGCGAGGTCATCGCAGCCATCTGCATGGCACTCAACGAGCACCTCAACGCGCATGACCTGGAGAGCGCCATCCTTACCATCAACCGCGGACGCAAGACATATTCGCCCTGGAACTCGCATATCTATACACTGCGCCAGAATCCACGCAAATAATGTCTCGAAACAATTTAATAAACCACCATTGAAAAAGTACAGCAATGAAAGAGTACAAATATAAAATCAACGGTAACGTTTACAAAGTAGGTATCGGCGACATTGACCATGGCATCGCCGAAGTGGAAGTAAACGGCACCCCCTATAAAGTGGAGCTCGAGCAGAAAGCCGCTCCGGCAGTAAAAGTATCTTCCCCCAAACCCGCCGCCGCCCCCCGCACAGCCACCGGCGAGAAAGTGATAGCAAAACCGGCTCCCAAAGCTGCAGCCGGCGGCTCTCCCGTCAAGGCTCCCCTTCCCGGTGTGGTGCTTGAAATCAATGTCACTGTAGGCCAGGAGGTGAAAGCTGCCGATACCGTTATTACTCTCGAGGCGATGAAAATGGAAAATGCCATAAAGGCCGGAGTCGACGGAAAAGTTTCAGCCATCAACGTGGCAAAAGGCGATTCTGTTCTGGAAGGCGCAGTACTTCTAACCATCGCATAATCTGTCTGAGATATGGATTTCGGACAGTTTCTGGTACAGAATCTCACAGAATTCTGGCACCTTACAGGTTTCTACAACGCCACCTGGCAGCATTTCGTGATGCTCGGTGTAGGTCTTTTCTTCATATGGCTTGCCATAAAAAAAGACTTCGAACCGATGCTTCTTGTGCCCATCGGCTTCGGTATGCTGATAGGCAATGTACCCTTCAACACAGAGGCCGGCCTTGAGATCGGCATCTATGAGGAAGGCTCCGTACTGAATATCCTCTACAACGGTGTAAGCGCCGGATGGTATCCCCCGCTGATTTTCCTCGGCATCGGAGCCATGACCGACTTTACAGCGCTTATCGCCAACCCCAAGCTGATGCTTGTAGGTGCAGCGGCCCAGTTCGGCATCTTCGGTGCCTACATGGTTGCCCTCGCCCTCGGTTTTATGCCCGACCAGGCAGGTGCCATCGCCATCATCGGAGGTGCCGACGGCCCCACAGCGATCTTCCTTTCCTCGAAGCTCGCCCCGAACCTGATGGGTGCGATAGCCGTGTCAGCCTATTCCTACATGGCCCTCGTGCCGGTGATTCAGCCGCCGCTCATGCGACTGCTCACCACAAAACATGAGCGTGTCATCAAGATGAAGCCGGCCCGCGCCGTGGCACAGAGCGAGAAGATCATCTTCCCCATCGTGGGTATGCTTCTCACCTGCTTCGTAGTGCCTTCAGGCCTACCGCTGCTCGGTATGCTCTTCTTCGGCAACCTGCTGCGTGAATGCGGCGTGACAAACCGTCTGGCAAAAACCGCATCAAACGCGCTTACCGACATCGTGACCATCCTTCTTGGCATGACAGTGGGTGCCTCCACACAGGCAAGCTCGTTCCTTACCAAAGAGACGATCTTCATCTTCATGCTCGGTTTCATGGCGTTTGTCATAGCATCGGCATCAGGTGTGATATTCGTCAAGTTCTTCAACCTTTTCCTTCCGAAGAACAAGAAGATCAACCCGCTTATCGGCAACGCAGGTGTGTCGGCAGTCCCCATGTCGGCACGCATATCAAACAACCTCGGTCTGGAATATGATCCGTCCAACTATCTGCTCATGCACGCCATGGGTCCGAACGTGGCCGGGGTGATCGGATCGGCAGTTGCAGCCGGTGCCCTTCTCGGCTTCCTCGCCTGATAAACGATATATAACAGAGCATATACATTCTTACAGACCACATTATACACCGCACCCGGCGAGATGATCACATATCATCGCCGGGTGCGGTGTATAATGGCACACTCTCTCCCGGCATCCCCTACGCACCTAATACAATACAGCTTTTACAATTGAAATATTTTTGCTACTTTTGCAACAATTCGCGGAATTGATTGTTTTAAATATAGCGCGTCCGGAGAGATTATACGACAGTGCCCCCGCGGATGACTTTTTTAACCTAATTCGTCACTTACCAAAAGTAAGAACAACATGATTCAAAAGAAAGTAATAGACGCCATATACAAAAAATGCGGTAAACGGCCCGCCTCTCCCGACGAGCTCAATATCCCCCTGCTTTTTGAAAAACTGCCGGAAGAAACCATGATAGAGGTCGATGGCAACGATATCGTAATCGGAAGTATCGATCCATCCTCCCCATTTTACAGGATACCAGTCAACCATATCCATGCCATTCTGGAATTTGAGGAAGCAATTGCAATAGTACTGCACTCCTCTATCCTGTTCCTGTCAAAGGAAGACGGCTCACTACATGTGCATCTGCGCGAGCTAAAACAATCTTTCATGGAAAAACTGCGCAATGCGTTTCCCGGCTAAACATGAGGACAAGAACAGCTGTTTGACCGCGCTTTTTCACAATTGCATCTTTTATTTCAAAAAATTTTCGTACCTTTGCAGCGATTAAAGATTAAAGGCAACGCATACCGCGCAAGTGGCGTAATTGGTAGCCGCGCCAGACTTAGGATCTGGTGACTTCGGTCGTGGGGGTTCGAGTCCCCCCCTGCGCACAGACAACCGCTTACAACTCACAGAGTGTTAAGCGGTTATTTTTTTATAAAAAGCAACAAAAAAACACTTTCAAATGGAAATCGGAGAAAAAATACCTGAATATCTCGGGATGGATGCCGAGGGGAAACGTGTGATGGCTGACGAATTCGCAGGCAAACCGCTGATTATCTATTTCTATCCCAAAGACAATACCTCAGGGTGCACAGCCGAGGCATGCTCCATACGCGACGGCTATGAACAGCTGACCGGCAAAGGTTTTGCGGTAATAGGTATCAGCAAGGACAGCACGGCAAGCCACCAGCGTTTCGCCGCAAAATATGAATTGCCATTCATACTCCTCAGCGACGAAGACACCACTGTCAACCAGGCATTCGGCGTATGGCAGAAAAAGAAAATGGCCGGCAAGGAATATATGGGAACCGTGCGCACCACATTCATTACCGATGCCAACCACATAATCACACATATCATCAGGAAAGTAAACACAAAAGACGCCGCCTCGCAACTGCTTGAGGTGATCGGCGGCACAAAGTGAACACTGATATACTGCTTTCTGTTTATCCCCGCTTCCACATAACGCCTGTTTCGGCTTGTGGACGGGGATTTTCATATCCGGGATGCCTCACACCCATATCAAAAAGCCTCAGCTACAGGCTTTATAAGTTTAGTAATTGTTTATTCGGCAGAAAGATATTAACTTTGCATGAAATTGGGGTAAAAGTTACAACAGGATCACACCCGATTGACTAAACATCTAATTTCCAACTGAATGAAATTACGATCACTAAATAAAGCCATGCTTGCTCTCACGCTGGGAGCAGCCGTTTGCTGCATGGCCCCTCAGGCGGACGCCGCCGTTACGGATCTGCCGTTCATTACTGTAAAAGGAGAGAAATGCTATTATTATGACGTGCTTCCGAAAGAGTCCATCTATCAGGTGGCCCTGAAACTCGGAATTACCAGAGACCAGTTGGTGCAATACAATCCATCAGCAGCCGACGGTATCAAGCCACGCATGCGCCTCTTCTTCCCGGTAAAGGATTTCACAGACCCGGAACCGGGCAACCGTCCCGCCGTATACGCCCATGCGGCAGGAGTGACCGAGCATGTAGTGAAAAAAGGTGAGACACTGTATGGCATAGCCAGGAAATACGGGATGTCGCCAGATTATCTGGCACAACTCAACCCGTCAGCAAAAGATGGCCTACGTGTGGGCATGTCACTGCGTATCACCGCCGACGGTCAACAGGCCGACAATACAGAAAACAATCCCCCCGCCATACACACCGTGTCACCCGGTGCAGACGGTAAAGTGCACCATACCATCCAGAAAGGGGAAACACTTTTCGGGATAGCGAATGCATATAACGTGCCTCTTGAATCTATTCTTGAGGCGAATCCGTCGCTTGACCCGCTGAAATACAAAACAGGGCAGGTAATCACTGTCCCCGCTACAGACACCGCGGACCACACCACCCCGGCCACAACATATGACACTCCTGCGGTTGAGCCGGAATTTGCAGAAGAGAACGAAGAGACCGGCTTCGTCCCCACAGAGATGGCCATACATGAGGCCGATACCCTCAATGTGGCAGTGATGCTTCCGTTCATGCTTGAGGAGAGCGCCCTCAGCCGCACCACACAACTCTATACCGAGTTTTTCAAAGGGATGCTCATGGGCGCCGACGACATGCTTGAAGATGAGGGGGCACATATAAAATTCCATTTCTTCGACACGGCCGCCAGCCTTGACACCGTGCAGTCCATTCTGCGACGTCCTGTTATGCAGGAGATGGATCTCGTAGTGGCCCCTGACAACACCGAGCAGCTTGCAGCCATAGTGGAAAACGTGGATGAGGAGGTGCCGGTCCTCAACATCTTCGCAGTAAAGGATGACAGTTATCGCGACCACCGCAACCTGATACAGACCAACATCCCGCATGACGCGATGTATGAAAAGGCGATCGACATGTTCCTTGAGAAATATGCCGGCACACTGCCCGTATTCCTGCATCGTACAGAGGGGATGGCGGATAAGGAGGCTTTCACATCAAAAAACGTCTCGAGACCGAAGGGCGCGACTTCCGCGAGGTAACATTCGCCACTTCGCTTACCGACAGCGATCTGACAGGCATAGATCCTACCGAGACACCAGTTGTGTTCATTCCGGCATCAGGCTCGAAAAATGAGTTCGCCAAATTCATCGAAGCCATCAAATACCTCCATGACAATGCCGCCGATCCGAGCCGCGTTACTATCTTCGGCTATCCGGAATGGATCACTTTCCGCGGTGACAGCTTCGACGATATCTGCAACCTGAACGCCACGATATATTCCCGATTCATGGCATGCGACACAGACGCGGACACACGCCGTCTGAAAAACCGTTACAAGGAAATTTACGGATCAGAGATGTTCGAGGCAGTGCCTACACAGGGGATATTGGGCTATGACATAGCCACTTTTATCGTAAAAGGACTGCGGGAAAAAGAGGAAACAGGTGTCTTCCCTCCCGAATTCGACGGAGTGCAGAGCTATTGGCGTCTCGGATGGAGCGGTGCCACACAGAGCGACGAAGTCACCGGTGAAACCACCTCAAACGGAGGTCTCGTCAACGAGGCGCTTTATTTCATAAATTATCTTCCCGGAGGAACCGTGGAATGGAAAAAATAAACGAGGGTTATCTCCATGCCGCATCCGCATGCTACGGAAAGCATGCTGGATTATCGCTCAGGCACTTTCTGGCGGCAATCGTCATGCTGATATGCGGCGTCTGCCAGATGAATGCACAAAGACACTACGTGCCCCACGTGCATGTGGGGGTGCATGGCGGCGCATCGTTCTCTTCAGTTTCATTTTTCCCCTCCATAAAAGACAAGATGCTGCAGGGCATGCAGTTCGGCGTGGCATTCCGTTATGCCGAAGAACGCCATGTAGGGCTTATGGCCGAGCTGAATCTGGAACAGCGCGGATGGGCGGAAGATCTGGAAGGAACCGGCCTGAATTATTCCCACCGCACCACATATGTGGAACTGCCCGTGCTCACACACATCTTTTTCGGATCGAGAGTGGTGAAATTTTTCTTCAATCTGGGTCCCGAAATCGGCTATATGATCTCAGACAAGATCAATTCCAACTTCGATTACCACAACCCGTCGCAAGTAGAGGGATTTCCTGACGACAACCGCCATCTGGAACAGATGAAAATGGAAATCTCGAACCGGTTCGACTACGGTATAACCGCCGGAGCCGGAATAGAATTCATAATAAAGCGCCGCCACTCCGTAATGCTCGAAGGACGCTACTATTATGGTCTCGGCAACATATTCCCTTCAGCCAAAAAAGATTACTTCTCGGCATCAAGGGGATCCTCAATCCTCGTCACCCTCGGATATATGTTCCGCATAAAATAACCGCGAAGAGACATAGCCGTCGCTTCATTCGGGGAGAGGTCTCCCCTACCACCTTCCATTCGTAATTATCCCTTTCATAACAAATAAACTTCTCTGTATCACATGAAGAAGAAGCTAATACCAATACTGCTGCTCGGCACAGCGGCTGTCTCGGCCAACGCGGGGGAAGCCCTGTGGCTGCGCGACGTGAAGATCTCGCCTGACGGCTCACGGATTGTTTTCGCATATAAAGGAGACATATACACAGTGCCTGTATCCGGCGGGGAGGCCCGCAGGCTCACCACACAGAGTTCATATGAGGAGAAACCGGTATGGAGCCCCGACGGCCGACAGATCGCATTCGCATCCGACCGGCATGGCAATGCCGACATATTCATAATGGACGCCAACGGCGGACAGGCCACACGCCTCACCTCAAATTCCGCCGCCGAATATCCCGAGTCATTTACGCCCGACGGGAAAGAGGTGCTTTATTCGGCAAATATCCAGGCTCCGACAAAATCGGCCATGTTCCCGGCAGGACGAATGACGCAGCTTTATGCCGTAAGCACAGACGGCACGCGCACCCGCCAGGTGCTCGGCACACCGGCACAGATGACTGCTTTCACACCCGACGGCAAGATGCTTTACCAGGATGTGAAAGGCTTTGAGGATGAATGGCGCAAGCATCATACCTCCTCTGTAACACGCGACATATGGATGTATGACCCTGCCACCGGCAAACACACCAATATCACCGATCGCCCGGGGGAAGACCGCAACCCGGTGCTTTCACCCGACGGCAAGACAGTATATTTCCTTAGCGAACGCAACGGGGGCACATTTAACGTATGGGCCTTTCCGGCCGGAAATCCGGCTGATGCGCGCCAGGTGACAAATTTTACTGTCCATCCTGTAAGATTCCTCTCGTCGGCGGCCGACGGGCGCCTCGCCTTCACATACGACGGTGAGATATATACCATGCTCCCCGGAAAGGGTAAGCCCGAAAAAATAAAAGTGGAGGTGCTCGCCGATGACGAACCGAAAACCGAGAAAATCGGAGTAAGCACAAACCAGGCCGTGGTATCTCCCGACGGCAAATCAGTGGCATTCGCAAGCCGTGGCGATATATTCGTCACATCGGTGGAATATCCCACTA